>JAEYTI010000258.1 GCA_023434145.1 Chloroflexota bacterium
GCTTCTTTGGCTTCGGCTTCGGTGTAGCCAAACGAGGCCACCTGTGGGTGCGAGTAGACAGCGCGGGGCATCATCTTGTAGTTGAGCTTGATCGTTTCGACCCCGGCAATGTTCTCGGCGCAGACAATGCCCTGAGCGGAGGCCACGTGCGCCAGCAATAGCTGGCCCGTTACGTCGCCAATGGCCCAGATGCCCGGCACGCTGGTCGCCATGCGGTCATCGATCTCAACGAATCCGCGCTCGGTGAGCTTGACACCCGCTTCTTCCAGCCCCAGGTCCTTGGTATTCGGACGGAAGCCGATAGCGATCATCGCTTGTTCAGCTTCCAGAGTCTTTTCTTCCTTACCCTCGCCCGGCGAGACGCGCACCTGCACGCCTTCCCCCTTGGCTTCTACGCTCATTACGCGGTGCCCGGTGAGCATCTTGATGCCACGTTTCTGGTAGGCCTTGGCCAGTTCAGCGCTGGATTCTTCATCTTCCAGCGGCAGGATGCGCGGCAGCATTTCCACAATGGTCACATCGACGCCGTAGGCATTCCACACAGTGGCAAACTCAATGCCAATAGCCCCAGCGCCAATGATAATAACCGACTTGGGCAGCTTCTCCTGCAGGATCGCTTCCTGATAGGTGACAATCTTCTCGCCGTCGACAGTCACGCCAGGAATTACGAAGGTGTGCGAGCCGGTGGCAAGGATAATATTCTTGGCTTTGATCTCGGTCTGCTTGCCTTCTTTATCCGTCACCTGGATGGTATCTTTGCCCTTGAGAACGGCAGTTCCCATGTGCGTGGTGATGTTGTTCTTCTTCATCAAGAAGCCTACACCGCGCACCAGCCGGTCTGAGACCGAGCGGCTGCGCTTGACAGCAGCAGGAAAGTCGAGCTTGAGATTCTCGAAAGAGAAGCCAAACTCCTTGCCGCGCTCGCGCAGGGTATGCGCGACATCGGCATTTTTTAGCAGCGCCTTGGAGGGGATACAGCCTACGTTCAAACACACGCCGCCCATCCACTGCTTTTCCACAATGGCCGTCTTCAATCCAAGCTGCGACGCCCGCACTGCCGCGACGTAACCGCCCGGCCCGGCGCCGATCACAACAACATCGTATGACTGATTCTCACTCACGTTTGACCTCTTTGGTTCTGGTTTCCCCACAAATTCATCGACTTTTGGTGTTTTTGAGATGGTTTTGGAATTCCATGCCTGGTATGGAATTACAAAACCATCTCAAAAACACCAAGGGGTGTTGGTACACGATTTCATTCCATTGTACTATGATGCACAATAGAATGAAATAGTGGATCGTTTTTGTCGTGTTGATCGATGATCGGCTTTGCCGATCATCGATCAACACACTCGAAAAATTTAAGTCCAGTTCTCCAGCGTCTCCACAATCTTTGCCAGGAAGCCGTCTGCTGACGCGCCATCCAGGATGCGGTGATCGAACGTCAGCGAGAGGTACATCATCGGGCGGATGGCAATGGTATCCGATCCGTTCGCGTCCACAACCACAACACGCTTCTGGATCGCGCCCACACCCAGGATGCCGCACTGCGGCTGGTTGATGACCGGGGTGGCAAACAGCGATCCGCTGATGCCGTGGTTGGTGATGCTGAACGTGCCTCCCTGAACGTCCGCGGCTTGCAGCTTGTGCCCGCGCGCCCGCCCGGCGATATCCGAGATGGCCCGGGCAAGGCCCATCAGCGAGAGCCCGTCGGCGTCTTTGATCACCGGCACGATTAGCCCCTCTTCGCCGAGCGAAACCGCCAGCCCGATGTTGATCTGCCGGTGCAGGCGTATGCCCTCATCCGTCCACGAGGAATTGACCATCGGGAAGGCGCGTAACGCTTGCACCGTGGCAGCGACGAAGTAGGCGGTGTAGGTCAGGCGAGCCCCATCGCGGGCAAATGCGTCTTTGTTGGCGTTGAAGTGGGCCATCATGCGGTGCAGATCGGCTTCCATCACCGTTGTTACGTGCGGCGAGGTACGCAAGCTCATCACCATGTGCTCGGCGATGCGCTTGCGCATATTGGTCAACGGCACCACCTGCCCGTCTCCCGGCAGAGAAGCTTCCTGCGGCTTTGCAGGTTGAACAGAAGTCTGTTGGGCAGTGGGAAACGGCTTCTGTTCCACTTGAGCCGGTTTTCCCTTCGCGAACACCATCTCGGTTGGGCGGAACAGATCGCCATCGGCTGGTGTTTCCCACGGCATCTGCTCTATCGGGGCGGAAGCGGCTGCCGTCTCTGGCTTGCTCTCCAGATAAGCCAGCACATCCTTCTTCGTGATGCGCCCACCTTCACCGGTTCCGCGCACCTGGGTGAGATCCACCTGGTGCTCCTGCGCGATGCGCGCAACAACAGGTGAGATGAAGCCCAACTCGCGGCTGCGCCCCGCGGGTACCGGCTGAGTCTGTGCCGCTGGCTGAGCGGCGGTAGGAAGTGTGGAGCCTTCTCCAACAGCGGTATTTTGCTGCTCAACGGTTTCCTGGATCGCCTCAGCGGATTTGCCCGCCCCGGGCTCGGCAACTTCTGGCGCGCGCTCCTCTGGTTGAGCCGCCGGTGTTCCACTCGTTCCGCCGGGCAGTTCTTCGCCCGGCTCGCCTACCCAGGCGATTACCGTCCCAGCCTTCACCGTCTCACCTTCCGGTACCACGATCTTGAGCAGCGTTCCACCCGCAGGGCTGGGGATTTCCGTGTCCACCTTATCGGTGTTCACTTCCAGCAGCGATTCCATCTCATCGATGCGCTCGCCTTCCTGCTTCAGCCATTTGGTCACGGTTCCTTCAACAACCGATTCCCCCAGTTGGGGCATGATGATTTTCGTCGGCATTTGCTCTCCCGTTTTCTATTTTTGGTATTTCATGGGTACGGAATACCAAAATAGCTAAAACCTGCTCAATTCGCGCATCGCCTCGGCGATTTTCTCCACATCGGGCATGAACCAGTCTTGCATGGGATGGCTGAACGGCACGGCGGGCACGTCTGGGGCGCACAGGCGGCGCACCGGCGCATCCAGCGAGGTGAATGCACCCTCGGCAATCGTCGCGGCGATTTCTGCGGCATAGGTGCCGGTGTGGTTGTCCTCCGAGACGATCAGCGCCTTGCTGGTCTTTTCCACCGACTTCAGGATGCTTTCGCGGTCGACCGGGTAGAGCGTGCGCAGGTCGACTACCTCTACATCGATGCCCTCTTCCGCCACCTTTTCGGCGGCTTGCAGGGCGTAGAAGTGCATCATCCCGTAGGCAAAACAGGTCAGATCGCTGCCTTCGCGGGTGACGGCTGCCGGGCCAATCGGCACGGTGTACTCTTCCTCGGATACTTCGCCGCGGATCAGCCGGTAACCCTTCTTCGGCTCAAAGAACAGCACCGGGTTGGGGTCGCGGACAGCGGATTTCAGCAGTCCTTTGGCATCGTGCGGGTTGGAGGGGATGACCACCTTCAAGCCGGGCACGTGGGTGAAGAACGCTTCCAGACTCTGCGAATGGTACAGCCCGCCGCCGATCCCGCCGCCGTATGGGGCACGGATGACCATGGGCACGGTCCATTCGCCGTTGGAGCGGTAGCACATTTTGGCCGCCTCACTGACGATCTGGTTCATGGCAGGGTAGATAAAATCGGCGAACTGGATCTCGCAGATGGGCTTCATGCCGTACAGCGCCGCGCCGATACCGACGCCGACGATGGAAAGCTCCGCTAGCGGTGAGTCGATGATGCGCTCCGCGCCGTACTTCTCGATCAGCCCCTGCGTGGCGCGGAACACCCCGCCGCGCGCGCCCACGTCCTCGCCGGTGATAAATACGTCGGGGTCGCGGGCCAGCTCTTCATCCATTGCCATGCGGACGGCTTCGATGAGGGTCTTCTCAGGCATGGGGGACCTCCTCGCGGGTGGGGATCTCTTCGGCATAGACGGGGTAGCGCGCCTCTTCGGGGTCGGGGTAGGGCGCTTCTTCGGCGTAGCGTACCGCCTCATCGACCATTTCTTTGGCTTTGGCTTCCATTTCTTCCAGGTTCTTGGGGGTAAGCACGCCTTCTCGCTCTAGTGTGGCGCGGGCGCGGATCAGCCCATCCTTGCGCTTGTTCTCTTCCACTTCCTCGCGCGAGCGGTAGGAGCGGTCGTCGTCATCGGAGCTGTGCGGGGTAATGCGGTAGATGCGCGTTTCGATCACGGTGGGTCCGCCGCCGCTGCGGGCGCGCTCTACAGCCTCTACGAACACCCGGTAGGTTTCCAGCAGATCGTTGCCGTCCACCATAACGCCGGTCAGGCCCAGCCCGCAGGCCTTGTCTGCCGCGGATTTCACCGCCATCTGCCGGTCGGTGGGCACAGAGATGGCATACTGGTTATTCTGCACGTTGAAAATCACCGGCAGCATATGGATGGCCGCCCAGTTGACTGCCTCGTACCATTCGCCTTGCGAGGTAGAACCCTCGCCGATCGTGGTCAGCACCACTTTGTCGTCGCCGCGCATTTTGATCGCCAGACCAATACCCGAGGCATGCACTGCCTGGGTTGCCACGGGCGCGGAGTGACTGACCACGTTGCTGCGCCGCAAACCCCAGTGGCTGGGCATCTGCCGCCCGCCAGAGCTAGGCTCTTCGCGCTTGCCCATCAGTCCAAGGATAAATTCACGCGGGGTCATGCCAAGCGCCAGCATTAGGGCCAGGTCGCGGTAGTAAGGGGCAACCCAGTCATGCCCGCGTTTTAATGCAAAAGCAGCGCCTACCTGCGCCGCTTCATGCCCGATCCCAGATATGTGAAAAGCGATTCGCCCCTGACGGTGCAGCGCCCAGGCGCGCTCGTCCACCCGCCGGGCAAGCAGCATCGTCCAGAACATCTCCCGCTTAAGATCAGCGGAAAGCTCCATTGGTGATCCTCCTCCGATGTGTTTTGTCGAGTACCCGCTACAGCCCATCCCCCTGTAGGGACGAAGCAATTTCCCCCATACCTGTATTTATCCTATAAACCATACCTAGTTTACCATATTGTACATTAGAGGATCATCAGAAAAAGGTCAAATGGGATTATTACGAGGGCAGGGACAAAAATACTTTGTCCCTGCCCTCGTAATAATCTTGGTATCCTGTTACTTTGGTCGTGATGGATGTGCGCGGGTGCGA
>JAEYTI010000347.1 GCA_023434145.1 Chloroflexota bacterium
CCCCCCGCCCCCCCCCCCCCCCCCCAAAACCCATACCAAATGCGTTATTATCAATTTTTTACAGGAGAAAACCACAATGAGTACCCGTTCTGAATTTGTCTGGATGGATGGAGAATTGATTCCATACGACCAGGCGACCGTGCCTTTCCTCAGCCGCACCCTGCATTACGGCATCGGCGTATTTGAGGGCATTCGCTGCTACAGCACGCCTGACGGCCCGGCGGTCTTTCGACTGAAAGAGCACGTGGATCGCCTGTTTGATTCGGCCCGTGTTTTGGGAATCATGGAGATGCCGTTCACCGAGGAGCAGATTTGTGAGGGCATCAAGCAGACCATCCGTGCAAACGGGTACGAGGAATGCTACATCCGGCCTTTGGTGTACTTCTCATCAGATGAGATGGGGCTGAACATGGCATCCGGAACAGTCAGTGTGGGCATTGCGGTGTGGAAGTGGGGAGCATACCTGGGCGAAGAGGGTCTGGCGAAGGGCGTGCGAGCGTGCGTATCCTCCTACACGCGCCACCACCTCAACTCGGTGATGACCAAGGCCAAGATTACTGGCAACTACCCCAACTCGGTGATGGCAAAGACTGACGCGGTGCGAGCCGGGTTCGATGAAGCGATTATGCTCGACGCGCAGGGCTACGTGGCCGAATGCACCGGCGAGAACCTGTTCCTGGTGCGCGGCGGAAAGATTATTACCCCGCCGATGGCCCCGGTGCTGGAGGGCATTACGCGCGACGCACTGATGCAGGTGGCGCGTGGGCTGGGATTCGAGGTGGTGGAACAGCCTGTCAGCCGTGACCAGCTCTACATCTCCGATGAGCTGTTTGTGTGCGGCACGGCGGCGGAAGTTTGCGCAATCCGCGAGGTGGATTTCCGCACCATTGGCGAGGGGCGCATGGGGCCAGTGACCACGCAGATCCAGCGTGCTTACCAGGACGTGGTCCATGGGCGGCACCCGCTTTCAGCCCAGTGGTGCGCCCCGGTTGGCGAAGTGGTGCTGGTCAGCGAATCGCAGCCATCCGACAAGACCCAGCCGGTTGCCGTACGCCCATGAGCCAGGAAGTACATGGGACAATTGCATTCCAGGGTGAGCCGGGTGCATACTCAGAAGCCGCTGTTCTGGAGCATTTCGGCGCCGATACGAGCACCCTTCCCTGCGAGAGCTTCGACGCCGTCTTCGCGGCAGTGACCGAGGGGCGAGCGCTGTTGGGTATGATCGCGATTGAAAATTCGCTGGCAGGCAGTATCCATCACAACTATGACCTGCTGCTCCAGCATGATCTCACGATCACCGGAGAGCATTATCTGCGCGTTCGTCACTGCCTGATCGCTCAGCCGGGCGTACAGATCAGTGATGTGCGGCAGGTGATCAGCCACCCGCAGGCCCTGGCGCAGTGCGAAGGCTACCTGCGCGGGCACGGGATGCATGCGCAGGTATTCTACGACACCGCCGGTGCCGTGAAGCATCTCAAGGAAGCTGGTGATCAGCAAGGCACAGCTGCCATCGCCAGCCGCCGCGCCGCGGACGTGTACGGCATGTGCGTTTTGGAAGAGGGCATCGAAGATAATCCGGCCAACTTCACCCGCTTCCTGGTGATCGACAGGGAAGCTTCTAACACATCGGTGCCAGGCAAGTATAAGACTACCATCGTCTTTAGCCTGCGCAATCAGCCAGGTTCGCTGTTTAAGGCGTTGAGCGTATTCGCCCTGCGTGATATCGACCTAACCAAGATTGAATCGCGGCCGCTGGTGGGCCGCCCCTGGGAGTACCTGTTCTACATCGACTTCGCGCAGCCGGTAACCGATCCATCCGCGGAGCGTGCGCTAGCGCACCTGGAGGAATACGCGGCCAATCTGCGCGTGCTGGGGTCATATTCCCGTCATATTGTGGAATAATGACCTTTCCTATCCAAAAGAATAGGATGAAATCTGTACCCAGGTCTGATGCAAATCTAATAAACGGCTGATAAGATAATGATGTACCGGAAATAAAGTGCAAGACCAGCAAACAGCGCGGTGAGAGAAGGGGGATTTTGAACCGTGCGCTGGTAAACCCTTTACTGATAAGAGCTCCCTGGGCATCCCCTGCCAGGGAGCTCACCATTTAAAAAAGAAACCCGGTAATACTGCTTGTGTTCGTTGTTTGGGTGGCTACGCGCCACCCAAACAACGAACACAAAACAATTTTCGGACAGGTTCTAGGCGAGGATTCCGCTCAACATCCCCCACAAGCCGAGGATGATGAGGCAAACAATCGCAGCCAGGGTGATGAGGGTGAGGTAGATGCGGCCCCAAACCGAACCAGCACGCCGCACCCAGGCGACCAGTACGCCGGCGAGCATGAGCAGGGTGAGCAGCAGGGCCAGCGGCGGCAGAACAAAGGCCGGGCGGGTGCTGCCGGGCAAACCCACCAGCCAGCGCAAGTCATTGGCGGCGATCAGGCTGAACAGCACGCCGGCGACGATGGCAGTGAACAGCAGCAGCGCCGCCGCATTGAACCAACTGATCCACGGCGCGAAGCGATACAGGGCAGGTTTGGGCACATCTACCGGGCGCAGCGCGGCAACCGGATCAAACTCACCGGCATAACCGGGTGTTGCCGCAGGAACTACAGCCGGCGCAGGTTTGCGCATGAGGCGCACCAGCCACACCAACGGGTAAACGACCAGCGCCGTCAGCAGGAACAGCAGCGCCAGCCCATAGACCAGCAGTTCAATCAGCGAAGATCCTTCCGCGGTAAGCAGCCGAGCAATTGCTGGCAGTTTCACGATCGCGTTGGGCGTCAGGAGGCGGACTGAACCATATTCGGCCACACAGGCAGTATCCGGGGCCTGATTGGGGTTATTGATAAACTGCAGGATAACTGAGTCCTGGCATTCGCCGCTGGTAGCTGCACCATGGCCACCCCAGGGAAACACAACGTTATAGCTGTTGGGGAGGGTTTCGGCGGCAATCTCAGCGTATTCGGGCGGGGTGATCGGATCAAAATGCCCAGAGAGCAGCAGGGTGGGAACGTCGCTCTGCACCGGCGCGTCGATCACGCTGTCTAAGGCTTCTACATCCCAAATGTCGCAAACCTCGAGGAAACCGGCGACACTGTCATCGTTCAGCGCTGCTACCTGTTCCGGCAGCCCGCTCAGGTCGAGGTCCGATTCTTCAACGTCGCCATCTTCCGAACAGTTGACGCTGTAGTACATGCCATAACTCATGGTGCGGTCGAACACCAGCAGCGAAAGGATGCGGGTGAGGACGTCAAAACGGTTGGCGCGGGCATCGTAAATGATGGAAGGAACCATCGGCAGAAGATCGGTCGAGTACATCATCTGGAATACGGCGCTGAGTACCGTGTCGCCATCGAGGAGGGCGCGATGCGTCAGCCCGGTTTCCGCGTCAGTGAGCGAGACGTAAGCAGGTTCCGCATTCAAGCGGTCGACTGTCTCGTAGAGCACCTCGCGCAGGTTCGGGTAAGCTTCGTTGCAATCCGTGTCGGCGGCACAAGCGGCGAACAGCTCTTCGTAGGAGCGGTTTTGCGTTTGCGGCGCCCGAACGAACCAATCTACCCCTGGCGGAACGACCGAATCGAGGATGACAGTGCGCAGGCCCTCGGGATTAAAGCGCATTACGTGCTGCGCCAGCAAAGTGCCGTATGAAACACCGTAGAGGTTATATTCCTCATAGCCTAACGCCCGTACCAGCGCAGGCACGTCCGCGGCATTCTCGCGGCTGTCGAAGGCAGAAAGGTTTACCCCCTCCTCCACCAGCCGGTCGCGGCACTCGGTCATTGCCGTATTGATCAGGTCGCGGATCTGCTCGTCGGTGAGATCGTCATCCAGCGTTTCGATCGCCATATCCATATATTCCGGGCAGGTCAGCGCCGGTTCCGACAAGAGCGTGCCACGCTGGTCGAACAAGATAATGTCGCGATCGGCCCACAAGCGCCCGGTTACAGGCAGAACCTGCGTGTACAGGTCGATGGTAGAGCCGCCAGGTCCCCCTTGCATCATCACCAACGGGTCAGGGGCGGGATTTTCACTCTGAGCCTTTAAGATCACCACTGCCAAGCGGATTGTCGGCCCGCTGGGGTTGTCCCACTCCTCGGGGACAGTCAGGTAGCCGCATTCCATATTTGTTCCCTCTATAAGCCCGGGGAATGGATCGAACATGCACTCCGCTGACTCAAAGCGGGCGATATCTTGCAGTCCGGGGCCGCCCAGATCCATCCCATAGATGGCGGGTGCCGGCTGCGCAAAAACAGGACTCCAGTTGGCGAACAAAACAGCCAGGATTAAAGAGGCTAACAGTAATGCGCGTGCACCACGCTGAAACGATGTCATGAAATACCTCCCAATGAGAATTGCTCTCCCCACTTCATTGATTAACAGGACGCTACTTGTCCCCCCAGACGTTTATAAATCAAAACGCTCTTTACGGGCTTCAAAGCGTTACGAATCTCTGAGTTCACTGAGGTTGTCGTGAGAGGTTGCGC
>JAEYTI010000320.1 GCA_023434145.1 Chloroflexota bacterium
CGTTGGGGTGATGCATCACCCCAACGAACCAAAAACTCCTTAAAACCCGAAAAGAGCCATAGATTTTTGTTGATTGTGATGCGAGACGTAGTCTCGCATCACAATCAACAAGTACAAAATAATTGTCGGAAGGATCTTAATGCAGCGGGCCTGTTCGCTTAGATCGCCCGGCGGTTGATGCGCGCGAAATAATCGCGGACTTCCAGGTCATTGTAAAAGACCAGCGCCACCACACCCGCAATTGCTGCCAGTACGTTGCCAAACAACAGGCAGCAGATTTCGAGGATAGCAATGGTTGAGTTGGGGCGGACGGGTTTTGCAGGGTAGGCCATCAGGTCGAAGGCATACAGCACTTCGAATACGCCAAGCGCGCCGGGCAGTATCGTCAGCGGGGCGCAGCAGATCAGCCCGACGCCAAACGTGCCCATTACCACTGCCGCCGTGCCAGAGATGGCGGCGAAAATGTTGAACAGGCCGCTGATCAGCGTCATCAGGATCAGCGCGGTAATTTTGGTCGGCTTTTCGGCCAGATTATAGGCTCTAGGGCCCACATATGGAGGGCGGGGTTCGTTGGAGGGAGGGATATCCATTGCGTTCCTCCTGTTTCAAATGAGCCGGGCGGAATTACCCGGCAAAAGTGCGGTCTCACCCTGCTTCATTATATTCCTACCCGTTAACCGCCACTGCATCAATATTGGTGAACAGTGCGCCAATGGCTCCGAGCGGGCCATCTCGCAGGACCGGCTGTTGAGTGATTGGATGTGCTGCCCCGGTGAAGGAAGCTTCGTCCCCACACCAGGGCATAGGCATCGGTGCGCGTCAGAAGTGGACGTAATTGTCGACTTTGAGAACAAAGATCGTCGCGTGGCGGGTGCCGGGTTCCGCTGTGGGCGAAACGTTCTGCCGCACCAATTCCAGGGCGTGTTCCACCTGTTCATCTTCGCAGCCAATGAGCAGGGTGGTATTTCCGCGCCGCCAAAAACCGCCGGTAGAGGCGATGAGGGTGACGCGGAAACCGGCGGATGTGAGTGCCTGAGAGACGGCGTCGTGGTCAATGTCGCGCAAAATGGCAATGATAAGTTTCATGGCTACAGCTCCTCGTAATGATCAACTTCCAGCGTAAAAACGGTGGCCCCGCCGACGGTGATCGGGGTGGGGGTGGGCAGCGGTAGTGGCGCGCTTTCCAGCGGCACGGCAATGAACTCGATCCGCTGGCGGCAGCTCTTGTTGAGCGCTTCGATGACCATTTCGCGCTGTTCTTCGCGCATGCCGATGACCATCGTGGCGTTTCGCCGGCCCAAAAATCCGCCGACGCTGGGCAGCCGTTCGATGGTCACGTTCATTTTTGAGAGCGTCTCTCGGGCAATTTCCGCATCCTGTGCCTGGACTACAGCCATCATCAAGATAGGTTTCTGAGTGGTACCGGGTTTTTCTTCGCTCACGCTGACCTCCTCTTTCGATACTTTGTGTCCTACTACGCGAGTTGCACAGCAGGATACAAGAGAAAACAAGATATGCTGGTTGCGGCTCCGATGATCTTTCACCGGTCCAAACCGTGCTGCGCCTGCGCGTGGTCTATTCGAGCGTTATCTTGTGCAGGCCTGGCTGGTCGATGGTTACCGATTGCCCACCCGGAAAGCTTATCGTCGTTTTTTCTGGTTCGCAGGTGAGGCAAACTTTCCGATATTTTACATTAACTGGCTGTGGATAAGGACTAAAACCATCGATCAATATTTCTTTGGGCGCAAGACGGCGAATACCGAGTGTTTGCAAGAACAGGCCGAGCGGCGGCAGGCCGTGCAGGTGATCGCGCTCGCCGGAGGGCAGGCCCGTTTCGGCATGATAATACTGGCGGAAGGCGCGCTGTTCTTTGAGCGTGGAGACGATGGCATTCATCAGGCGAGTAACGATCCTGGCGGCTTCGTCGCGGTAGCCGTAGCGGATGAGGCCCTCGCCCAGCAGATGATTCCAGGGCAGCAGCGCGCTGGAAGAGGCATTGGGCAAGCCGGGCAGCGCATCTTGCAGCACTTGCTCGGGCGGGCAGAGCGGGATGCCAAATGGCTGCAAATAGCGGGGCAGCAGCGCTTCTTCCACCATTTTGCGCGCCTGTTCCGTGCTTGGCGCGCTGGCCCACAGCGGCAGGAACAGACTGCAATCTTCCTGCGTATAGTCTGCGGTATAGACGCGTACCTGGTCTTCCTCACCCAACCCTTGTACTTCCATCCGTTTGACTGCCAGGAAGGTGTTTTCGGTGGTGGCGCGGCCTTGCAAGCCCAGCCAAGAGAAGCCCAGCGGCTCGATGGTCTCGCTAATGTCGCCATCGGGGCCGGTTCCATGCACGGTGAAACGCACGGCATAGGTGCGCTCTTCGCTGACGCGCAGATGCACCACTAACCGGCGTGGCTGCTGTGGTTTCTTCCGGCTGGTGACTTTTCCCGGCCCGGTGAACTCGGCGAGGGTGACGCCGGGTAGGCTCAGGTGGCTCTGGTAGTCGCGGTAGCGGTAAAACTTTGCTTCTTCGTCCCAAGTGCTTTGCAGCGCATCGCGCAGGGCCTGCTCGCGTTCCAACAGCGCGGGGAGCGCTTCCGCTGCCCCAGATAGCTGCGGGGATACCGGTACTGGGCGCGGCTCTGATGGCGTATCAGCGTCAGCCGGTGGTGCGGGGTTCGCGTCCGCTGCGGCGGACAGGCGCGCATACGCGGATTCTGCTTTTTCGGCATCCGCCAGGCTGCGGGCGATTTCGATCAGGCTCTGGCATTCACGCAGCAGCATGGCTGCCAGAGAGGGACACTCCAACCGGCTGATATTGATCCCCTGGGCATTGGGCGACCAGCGGTCGAACATGGGGCTGTCTTCAATGCCGGTTTGCAGCGGGTGCTCCCATTCTGGGAAGCCGTCGGTATCGTGATCGTAAATGGGTAGGAACCAGGCATTGAAGAAGCGCAGCAAGCCGGGGAACACCTCCCGGTACCAGTCAACCGTCTTTCCGTATGGCCCAACCTGGGCCGCGATGGTTGCCAGCATGGGCTGCGCCAGGCGGCGGGTACGCTGCCCGCCCAGCCCGGGCTTCCAGTCGATCGCGCCGCTCGGATCTTGCACGGAAAGAAAGTTGCGCACGATGCCCGCTACCAGTTCGGGGGCGCCGGGTAGCAGCAGCGAGGCAAGGTAGTAGCTGTCGAGCACGGACTGCCCGCTCCACAGATGGGTGTGATCACTGCCATCACCGCGCACCGAAAAGCCCTGATCGGGCCGGCGGGAGAGCACAAAGGATGGGTTTGGAAGCCCCGGGTCATTGCCCATCAGCATGCCAAAAACCGCTTTTTGCGCCAGCGCAAAGGCGGCATCCCATTCGGGTTTGCCGGTCTCAATCTGCACTACCTGCGAGAAGTTGAGCAGATCGATTCGCGCCTGTTCCGCTTCCCAGGGCCGCCCGGTTGCCGCTCGCGCCGCTTCTAGCGAAGCCTCATAACTGCGCAGCGAAGCGCAGGCCCAGGTTACCTGCCGCTCGTTGCCGGGATACAGCTCCAGGTCCAGCGCCAGGGCAGGGTAGGGGCTGCTGACCGGCTGCGGCCCGCCCGTGAGAAAAACAACCGGATGCAGGTATGCTGTTTCGCCTTCCAGCACGTAGTTTGGCCCAACCTGCAAAGGAGCCATCCCACCCTGCCGGTCGATAGGGTTGAGCATGGCGACCCATTCCATGCGGAACGCTTGGGTAAGGATGCTCTGGTTGGCCATGCGGATTCGCCCGACGATGATGTGGGAATCGGCGGTCCAATATTCGGCCTGCACTTCCAACCCTTCAAACGGGGTGAATATCACCGTGAGCTGGTTGGAAGTGAAGCGCACAACCTTTGGCGGGCTGTGGAAAGCCGCAGGGTCAATGCGAGCCGTTTCACTGCGCCCAGCTTCGATCCGGATAAAACGTGGGAACAGGCGCATCCAATGCGCGCGCAGGCCAAAGGTAGTTTGCACTGCCATAGCAGCAGGCTCGCCGCCGCCCAGGATTAATTCCCAGATCTGATCGTCGGTGTAATCTGTGCAGGTGAGTCGGGCGTCGGCGGCCAACGTCAGCGCCAGCGGATCGCCCGCCGAAAGGCTCCAGGTTTGCATCGCTTTCATTCTAACATATTCTTACCACGCAATAACCAACGGCGATCGCGGCAAGGGTCGAAAAGGGTTGCAGCTTCGTTATAATTATGCATAGAATATTATGCCAGCCCGGTAATCACTCATAAATTTGGAGGCGTCATGCGCGCGCACTTTGTTAGCCTTCGGAATGCGGTAATTTTTTTGGCACTGTTTGTGATCAACGCAGTGCTGTTGGGAAGGCTCGACGAGCCGCTAGAAGACCTGGCTAACGGCGCGCCCAAACCAGACCTGCGCTTTGGTTACAGTCCGGCGGAACTCGATCAGCTTTTTGCCTCGTACGGCGCGGAAGGGCGGAGACTCTACGGCTTGAACTTGCTCGCGGATACGCCGTTCCCCATTTTTGGCGGGATTGCAGGGGCGTTGTTTGTCCTGGTGGCGTTTCGCGATCAACCGTGGCGGAAGGTCCTCGCGGCGATCCCGATCACCTTCCTTATTACCGACCTGCTTGAGAACGCGCTGCTGTTTGGATTGGCGCAGGCATATCCGCCACTCTTCGAGCCTATCGCTGCCGTTGCCAGCCTGATCACTCAGATCAAGCGCACAGCGTTTTATCTTACAGTGCTGTTGATGATCATCAGCGCTCTATGGCTGGTTAAAGAATATCTGTCTCACCCCCGTAAAGGAGTGAGACAGAATTTGTAGAAGCTCAAGTTACTTCTGGAAACGGAACGGGGTTGCCCCAGCCTGAACGGCGTGGCGGATCTGCGTGTTGTCGAAGGTCGCCAGGCCAAAGTGGTAAACCTCGTCGAGATTGTCGAACTGCACGTCATAGTCCGAGCCGGTGACCAGGGCGCGGCTGATTTCCATCGTCCAGCGCCCGTTTTCATAGGTCCAACCGGCTGCAATGTCTCCACGGTCGCCCAGGAAGGGCTCGGCGATCACACTTGGCAGCCGGTCGCCAGGATTAAAGAGCGAATCGTCCAGCGTCACTTTCTCGGGTGCGTAAATGTAGCCGGGCCAGCCGCTGCGCTCGCCGCCGCCGGGCGGCATGTAGGCGGGCAGATCCTTATCATTGGTGACGTTGTTGCTGTATCCGCCACCGTCGCTTGGGTCTGACTGGAAGCCGGCCCAGTAATCATCTCTATAGTTGTCGCTGTTCATGTAAAGATCGTCTACCTGGGCAATATTGCGCCAGGCCTTCCAGTTCCACAGGTCAGCGAGCTCCCTACGCCTGTTTGTGTGCATGGAGCCGAGCGGTTTTTCATCGCCACCCTCGCCAAGACGACAGGCCGTGCCGCAACCCTCGCTGTCAAAGTCGGCGATACTGTCATTGATCGGCCACAGCAGGGCCAGCTTATCTTCGTAAAACTCGTTCTCGTCGCTGCCTTTGTTCTCTGCGCCGGACAAACGCTTCCAGGAGCCGTCGGGCTGCTTTTCCCAGGGGTTGCGCAGCCAGCTATTGGTCGGGTCTTCCCACGAGATCAGGAAATAGACACGCTGGTTATCGTACACGGAGCGTATGCTAACGCGCGCGGCACTATCATTCGCCCCGCCGGTGGTTTCGACGGTTAGTTCAGGCGCAGCAGCCCAGGCGGCGTCACTGCCCTGTCCGTCCAGCACGGGCGCGCCGGCGGCAGGCACGGCAACGAGGCCACCTGTAACATCAGGTTTGGTCGGCTTCACCGGTTCCGTGGTGGCGGTTGGGGTGGGCGCCGGCTGCGTGGGTTGCGCTGTTGGAGCTATTGTTGGCGGAACCGCCGTTGGCTGAGGCTGGGCGGGAGGCGATGTTGGCATTGCGGTTGGCGCCTGCGTTGGGATGACCGGCTCCGCTGTTGGGTCGGCGGGAGTGCCGTAATCATCACAATCACCATCGCAGCCGGCAGAATCGCCGTAATCGTTGAAGTCTTCGCCATCGTCAATCGGGTATCCCTCATCATAACTGTTGCCGCCTGAGCCATAATCGGGGGCGGGATATGAGTCGGAACCGTCTTCAAAGGAGGGAACAAAATCGTTGTTGAAATCATACGGCTCAGGGGTGGGTATATTCTCGTCCAGCGGCAGATCGGTGCCTTCAGCAGAGTCAATTGGATCGACAAACATGGAGTCGTCCAGACCTGCACCGCCAAGCTCTTCATCTTCGTACGTACTTCCTTCTCCGTCCGTGGATTCTTCCTCGGGGTTCTGCGCCAGGCGATTCTCTTCCCCTACCTGTCCGATCGCTGCTGGTTCAAACCATGCCTGGCTGCCGCGGGGGATATCGATCAGGAGAGAAGCTATCAACACCACTTCCAGCGCGATCCCAAAGCCCAGGAGGCGCACCAAGAGTTTTTTATTTTTGCGCACCAGCTTCTTTATTTTGCGCATATTGCTCCTTACAGTTCTTCAGCGTGACGCGCGCCCCCTGCCGCGTGCCCATGTATTCGAGTGAAAGCGTGTCCATAATCTTTAAAAAACAATGGGAACGTGCGCAGCACATCCCCCAGGAACTCAGCGATCTAAAACAAGTTCGATCCGTTCTATGGACACTACATTGTGATATTAGTGGCTCAACGATTGTATGATACCCGCCGAACTCCACAATTGGCGTAAAAGATACATAAACACTGGCTTACAAAAATGTTTGGATCCATGTTTGATTGTATTATTTACCAATAAAGTGTAACAAATTGGATGCAACCAAGGGGGATGTTTCAGTTCGTTGTTGGGTTGAGGCAGGGGAACATCGTTCCCCTGCCTCAACCCAACAACAGTCTGGGAAGTACCCAAACCAGGGGATCTTAAAGGCGATTTGCATTCCGGTGTACAATGTTAACAGGAACCATCGAACATGAGCCAACCCGCCCCGACCATCATTGCCCGTGATCTGCGCGCCCTCGGCGTGCGCGTGGGCGGCGTGCTGCTGGTGCACTCCTCGCTGCGCTCGCTGGGCCTCCCCACGGATCTTTCCGCCGCTGCTCGGGCCGAGATTGCAATCCAGGGCCTGCTGGAGGCACTTGGCCCGACCGGTACACTGTTGATGCCTGCTCTGAGCTATGAAGCGGTGGGCGCGCATAACCCGGTCTTCGATGCGCGCTCAACACCCTCTTGCATCGGCGCGCTGCCCGAAATTTTCCGCTGCCGGCCAGGCACGCTGCGCTCGATCCACCCGACCCATTCGGTGTGCGGGGTGGGAGCCGGAGCAGTGGAACTACTGGCGGATCACATCCAATCCACTACACCGGTTGGGCCGCATTCGCCGTTTGCCAAACTACCAAAGGTTGGCGGGCAAATTCTGTTCCTCGGCTGCGGAACGATTCGCAACACCTCTATGCACGGCGTGGAAGAGCTTGTAGAACCAGAGTACCTGTACGGCTCAGAGATCGATTACCACATAATCCTGGCGGACGGAACCAAGACGGCGATGCGCGTGCGAAGTCATAACTTCAAAGGTTGGGAGCAGCGCTACGACCGCCTGGAAAACGTGATGGAACGAGGGCTGCGGAAAGGCAAGGTGCTGAACGCTGACTGTCACCTGCTGGAGGCGGCGGAGATGTGGAATGCCGCGCTGCGCACCATGCGAAACGATCCTCTCTACTTTGTCGAACGGAGCTGACCTCATGCGCATCACCGGAACCTTCCTCGATGAAATTACGCACGACATCCCCTCCGCCAACTGGGGGCCAGAAGAATGGGCTGCTGACTTCGATGCGATGAAGGCGGTCGGCATCGACACGGTGATCCTCATCCGCGCTGGGTACAAAGACCGCATGACCTTGCCCTCCGAGGTGCTGGCGGCGCACCAGCCCATGCGCCCGGTCTACATCGATCTAGTAGACCTGTTCTTGCGCGAAGCTGAGCGCACCGGCATGACCTTTTTCTTCGGCATCTACGACTCGGGGCGTTACTGGCACCAGGGCCAGCCAGAGAAAGAAGTGGATCTGAACCTGCGCTTCACCGAGGAGGTGGCGAAAAAGTACGGTGACCGCAAGGCATTCGGCGGCTGGTATATGACCCATGAGATCCACCAGCACAATGAAGGCGTTACCCGGCTGATTGAAAAGCTGGCGCGCCACGTAAAGGCGCTGAAAGACGTGCCGGTGCTCATGTCTCCCTACGTGCGCGGGCGCAAGCAGTTTGGGGAGAATCCGATTACCCCGGCAGATCACGAGCGCGATTGGGACGCCATTTTCTCGATCCTCGCGGGGTTTGTCGATATCGTCGCCTTTCAGGATGGGCAGGTGGATTTCTATGAGCTGCCCACGTACATGGAGATCAACACCCGGCTGGCGCGCAAGCACGGGCTGCGGCCCTGGTCGAACGTGGAGTCCTTTGAACGCGGAATGCCGATCAACTTCCTACCGATCGACTGGCGCAATCTGATCGAAAAGGTAGAAGTGGCCGAACAGGCGCAGGTAGAAAAGCTGATCACATTTGAGTTTAGCCATTTTATGAGCCCGAATTCGATGTGGCCTTCGGCGCGCAACCTCTACCGCCGCTACAAGGAATACATCGAGAAGAGCGGTTAGGCATGAAACCCAACGGGCTGCGCTTTTCTCCATCCACCGGCGCTGCGGGTACGTCTCCGTTGAGCCGATTCCTGCCACCGCTGCCGCCCGGCATGGTCTCTGGCTGGCTTTCCGAGAACGTGCCGCCTAGCGGCTGGCTGCTCGATCCGTTGGGCGCTTCACCCGCGCTGACTTTAGAAGCTGCCCGGGCAGGGTACCGCGTGCTGGTGGCTTGCAATAACCCCATCATCGCCTTCCTGATTGAAACCCTGGCCTCCGCGCCGAAAACTGCCGATTTTCAATCCGCGCTGGCAGAGCTGGCAATGGCGAAACGCGGCGAGGAGCGGCTGGAGAAGCATATTCTCGGCCTGTATCGCACCGAATGCGACTCGTGTGGAGCGCACGTCACCGCGCAGTCGTTCTTGTGGCGCAAAGGTGAGGCGCAGCCATATGCAAAGATCTACCAGTGCCCAAAGTGTGGCGAAAGTGGCGAACATGCGGTGATCCCAGCCGACCTGGAGCGGCTGGAAGCGATGGGCAGCGACCGCCTGCACCGCTCGCGCGCGTTGCAGCGCGTGGTGATGAGCGACGAGGAGTACCGCGCGGACGTCGAGGAGGCGCTGGAGAACTACCTGCCGCGCCCGCTGTACGTGCTCTTTACCCTGCTTAACAAGGCCGAAGGGTTGGGGCTGCCGCCTGAGCGCCTGCGGCTGGTGCATGCCCTGTTGTTAAGTACGTTCGATGTTGGAAACACATTGTGGGGGCAGCCCGGCGGGCGGACGAGGCCTAAGCAGCTTACCACCCCGCCGCAGTTCCGCGAAAGCAACTTGTGGTACGCGCTGGAAGAAGCCGCCGCGGAGTGGGCACACCAGCCCGGCGTGGTTCCGGTGGCGCGCTGGCCCGAGTTACCTCCCGAAACGGGCGGGATCTCCCTGTTCCGCGGACGGGTGAAGGCGCTGCTGCCGCTGACCGGGCAGGCTGCGCCCCAGGCGGTAACCGCTGTCTTTCCGCGGCCCAACCAGGCCTTCTGGACACTCTCTGCGCTGTGGGCTGGCTGGCTGTGGGGAGCGGAGGCGGCCCTGCCGCTGCGCAACGTGCTGGACCGCCGCCGCTACGACTGGAACTGGCACACTTCGGCGGTGCATAGCGCGCTGGCCCCGGTGGGCAGCAGCCTTCCGCCCGCGCAGCCAGGCGGAAGCACCGGCGTGCCGTTCTTTGGCATTCTGCCGGAGCTTGCTCCCGGTTTTCTCAGCGCGGTGACCATCGCCGCGGAGGCCGCCGGGCTGGAGATGGAGGGCCTGGCGGTGCGAGAGGCGCAAGACGTTGCCCAGGCGCTGTGGCGGCCCGCCCCCGGCGAGCCTGTAACGCCAAAAGCGACCGATCTGGAGCGCACCGCGCGTGAGACCATCCGCGCCGACCTGCTGGCGCGCGCTGAACCCGCGCCATACCTGATCGAGTTTGCCGCCGGGCTCGCGGCACTGGCCAGCAGCGGAGCAGTTCCACATACGCCCGGTGGCTTGCCGGGTGATTTGCTAACCCGGTTGCAAACTGTGCTGGCCCGAACCTTTGCCGATCGCACCTTCTTACGCCTGTACGGCGGTTCGCAGGAGGAGGAGCGCGGATTGTGGTGGCTGGCTCCCTCAGCAGAACGCCTGGTAGCCCCCGATGACCCTGCTACCTATCCGCTGGCGGATCGAGTGGAAATGGAGATCGTGCGCTTCTTGCAGCGGCAGGAAACATTTACCTTTCCAGAGCTGGAGCGCGCGGTTTGCGCGGCGTTTCCAGGGTTGCTCACCCCACCGGTCGAGCTGATCCGCGCATGTTTGGATTCGTATGGTGAAGCCGTGCCGGGGCGACAAGGGGCATTCCGCATGCGTGCCGCTGAAACAGCCGCCACCCGCAAGGCAGATTTGCAGGAAATGCGCGGCCTGCTGGAAGATACGGGCAAGCGGCTGGGGTTTACCGTTACCGAGGCGGGCAGCACTATCACCTGGAGCGGCGATGAATCGTGGCGGTTTTCCTTGATGGCATCCGGCATCATCAGCCGCTATGTTCTCGGGCCGATCCGAGAATCTGCGGCGCGCTCCGAGCCTGCGCGGCACATTCTTGTGCTGCCGGGCAGCCGAGCCAGGCTGCTGGCACACAAGCTGCGCCGCGATCCGCGCCTGGCGGATGCTGCCAAACCACCTGAAATCCGCGTTCTCAAGTTCCGCCACCTGCGCGAGCTTGCCGGGAATCAAAACCTCACCCGCCAGGCGTGGTCGGCTTCTCTGGAAGAAGACCCGCTGACGGATGAGGCTACTCAGATTCCGCTGTTCGCGGTTTAGAAAGAGCTAATTCGGCAGATTGTTGGACCGTTTTCGCGGTTCAACAATCTGCCCAGGTTTTGTTATTCCGCTGCTGGGGCGAGAGGGGCTGCCGGAGGTGTTCCAACACTCTCCAGCGCGACGATCTCGCGGTAGGTCAGCGTCCACACAGACGAGAAGTAGGTCTCGATCAGCCCGCTGACAAAGGAGAGCGGGATAATCAGCGTGAGCAGGAAGATCGGGATGCCCACAATGAGCGCTACGATTTGTGGCGTGTTGCCGTGGACAAAGATGTTGGTGATGGCGCCTGCCAGCAGTGCCGGGAGACCGCCGGTTACCAAAGCCACCACGAGCAGCAGCAGAACAATGGGGATGAATATGATCACGCTTGCCAGCGATAGGCCAAACAGGATCAGTCCCATAATGGCCGCGTCGCCCAGGCGGCGGCGGGCTACTTCCCACCCGCGGCGGATGCCATCGAATACACCCAGTCCTTCGAGAATGATGGCGCGGTGGAAGAACTCACTGAGCACGCTGAGGGCAATAGCGATCAAAAAGAAGGCGAAGATCACTACCACGCCCAGAGCCACCGCGATCACCGTGCCGATCGTGCCGGCGGTCTCATTTTGCGTCAGCCAGAGCAGGGCGGGCGAGGCAGCCAGCGCGAGCAGGACGATGAAGGCGATGAAGCCGCCCAGGCCAAACAGCAGATCGACCAGGAAGGTGCGCCATGCGGCGCGGCCCCAACCCAGGCGCCAGCCCTGTCGCACGCCGAGCTTCTCGCCGGTCTCTTCGTACCCGTTGACCATGCGCACCAGGGAGGTGAGGGAAACGTAACGCAGGACGGTGAGCACCAACGATAGCAGCAGGATGAAGCAGATTACGCCGACCACGATCGCGATGATGGTGTTGCCAAGTTGTGGCATAAAGTTGAAATTGGGGAAACCGTCTGGCGTGGGGAACTGCCTGCCAAAATCGTTATCGCTGAACTGGTAACCGGAATTGTTCCCGCCGCCGCGGCTGGTGGTCAACGCAAGGATGAAGCCGAACAGCCAGAGCGCGCGGTATGCGCGGGTGATCTCCAGCGCGCGTTTCAAAATTCGAATGTGGTCCATAGTGCCTCCAATGGCTTTGGTAACCCTCCCTCTGCCTGCTCCTGCAAGCAGAGGGAGGGGAAAACGCTCTACTGTCTGACTGCCCGCCCGATCATCTCGCGATAGGCGAGCGTCCAGGCGTTGGCGGTGAAGACTTTTGTCAGCCCGCTGATGAACAGCATGGGCAGGATTACGATCAGCAAGAAGATCGGCAGTGCCACGATCACACCAACGACCACGGGCGCCTCGCCTTCCAGGAACAGGCTAGAGAGACCACCCGCCAGCAGGCCGGGGATGCCGCTCAGCGCAGCACCGCCCATCATGAGGATAAGCGCCACTGGGATGATGACGATTGCCAGCGCCAGGCCGAGCGCGAAGAGCAGCAGTGCCAGTACCAGGGTATCGCCCAGGTGCGCGCGCATCACTGCCCAACCGCGGCGGATTGAGGCAAATACACCCAGGTTCTCGAGCACTGCGGCGCGGTGGAAAAACTGCAGCAGCACGGCCAGCGCCACCACGATCATAATGATCAGCAAGATGGTGAATGCCATTAGCAGGGCAGTGGTCATGCCGCCGATGAAGCCGACCGTATCATTACCGGTGCGGAAGCCCAGCAGGGGCACCAGGGTGAGCGACAGCACCACCAGGATCACCAGGAATGCGCCCAGACCCAGCAGCAGGTCGATCAGGAAGATACGGAAGGCCGCGCGGCTCCAGCCAAGGCGGAAGCCTTGCCCGACCGACAGCTTTTCTCCGGTCGCTTCGTACAGATCCACCATGCGGATCACGGCGGTCTCGGAGACCACGCGCCCGATGGTGAACAGCACCGCCAGCGCGATGGAGAACACCATCGCCGCGACAATTATGGCGGTCAATGCCGCGGGGTTGAGATCGAGCAGGGCAGAAGGGTTCCAGGCTCCGACGAGATCTGGCCCGACCATGCTGCCGCCACCACCGCTGCCGTTGCCCCCGCCATTTCCGCCCCCGCCGCCCGGTGAGGTCAATGCGAGGATGACGCCAAACACCCATAAGGCTTTGTAAAGCCAGGTGATTTCAAATGATTTGCGTAATATACGAATAGTATCCATTTTTTTCCTCCCGGGTTTATTGTTTTGCCCGGATTTTCACGATTGTTCTGCAATGGTCTTAGACGTTCTGCCCTTCGAGCCCGGCGGAGCGGTGATGAATAGCCCACCAGCTTGCCAGCCACGCGGCGAAGAGTGCCACGGTCACCGCCGTCAGGGCGAAATCGATCAACAGCATCGGATCCATGATCGATCCGATATTGAGCCAGCCGCCTGCCCCACTTTCGGGGAGCGGCATCAACCAGCCAAGCGCGCTGCGCACTTGCGGAACCACGCGCATCAGCCAGATAAGCGCTGCAGAGACGAGCAGCGCCGCCTGGAAGAATGCCCACCCGATGAACAGGCCTGCGGGGGCGTAGCGCCAGGCAGTGGGGAGCGCCGCTTTCACCCGCTGGCTCATGCTGCGCTTCTGCTCACGGGGCAGCCGCAGCATCACCCGGCTGGCGAAGACCTCTGAGGAGGCGGAGGCAGCCGTGGTTGTCTTCGCCGGAGATGGATCGGCGTGCAGGAGGCTCGAAAGCGCGCCAAGCGCTTCTAGCTCGGCCTGGCATTGGGTGCAGCCGCCCAGGTGATCTTCCACCTGGCGCAGCAGCGCCCCGGCAAGCTCTCCATCGTAATATGCGCCGATCCAGGCGGTTACGTGTTCATTCGGTTTCAGGGTCATAACACCTCCATCCATTCCGCCAGCGTCTTGCGCAGTTGGCTGCGTGCCGCGTTCAGCCGTGACATTACTGTTCCGAGTGGTACATTCTGCGCCGCTGCAATCTCCGCGTAGGTGAGCCCGCCATACTCGCGCAGCACCAGCGCGGCCCGGCTGGCTTCCGGTAGCGCAAGGATCGCCTGCTGCACGCGCCCGGCGCGCTCGCGGCTTTCCGCGGCAGCTTCTGGCCCGGCGGAACTGTCCACGAGCAGCCCGCGTTCATCCATCATCTCCAGATCACCGGTGGGCTTTTCACGCCGCAGCGTATCCAGCGCGGCGTTGATGCCAATACGGTAGATCCAGCCGCGGAAGGCGTACTTGGAGTCGTAACCGCTCAGGCGTTGCCAGGCGCGGATGAACGCTTCCTGCGCGGACTCTTCGGCCAGATCAGGATCGCCGCACATGCGGTAGACTACCCGAACCACCCCGTCCCAGTGCCGGCGAACCAGCTCGCTAAAGGCATAGCGGTCGCCATCCTGTGCCGCGCGGATCAGGGCCAGGTCGTCGTGGACAATGCCGGTGTGATCGAGCGTTGGGGTCGCAGCAGCGGTCAAGTGTGGTTGATCCTTTCACTCTATGTACGTAGATCAGGATGGATTTATTCGGAGGTTTTTTGTGTTTTATGAGGGAGTTGCTGCACAACTCCCTCATAAAACACAAAAAACCTCCAAGCCTGAGCAGATACTCTCATTCTATAGCAAAGAGAGGCTGCCCATATTGTGCTGGGTAGCCTCTCTTGTTAGCGGGGGATAATTTACGCCTCTGGGGTTGTTGTCTCTGTTGGCGCGGGCGGCGGTGAAGTGTTCGTAGGCGCTGGAACCGTCGGCGTGGGCGTGAAGGTTTGCGTTGGCGTGGGGGTGATGGTCGGCGTAGGCGTCATCGTTGGCGTCGGGGTCGGCACGTTCAGATTGAGGTGAATGCGCCGTTCAGCGTAACGGTCAGGTTCGTGACTCTCCATGTACACGCGCAGCGTGATCCGCCCGGCAGGGATCTCGTGAAGGTCCCAGGTGTATACGCGCTCGGGGTTGATATAGCTGTTGGTATTATTTTCCACCAGGGGACGCCATTCAGAAGGATCGTCGCCTTCGCCCCATTCCAGGCGGAATTGGCGGAAGTTGGCGGTGGCGTTGACTACCACGTACACGTCCAGCGGGCTGGAGGTAATGGTCTGATTGTCGCTGAGACCCGCGATGTGAATGGTGGGGCGGGGATCCGAGGCGCGGCATTCACGCTCTGGCACAAAGCGGATTGGTGGGTTGAAACCCAAACTCGTGGCCCAAGCCTGCCCGTCGCCGTTCTCGCGGATCCAACGCACTGCTGATGGGTCGGTGACGTTCAACCCCATGGCCTCGTCGCTAAATCCGGCGCACTCGGGTGAGGCGCGCAGACCGGTCCAGGTATCGACTTCTACCCGCTTCCACAGGTCTTCTTCCTTGGGCAGCGGAGGCTGGTCGGCGGCGAAGATTTCCGTGCGCTGCTGCGGGCAGAACTCGGAGGGCTCTGCCCCGGAGAAGGTGCAAACAACCCGGTCGATTACGCTTCCGGGGCGCTGGAAGGGCGTGGGATTGCCATTGGTCAGGGCAAGCACGGCGTAGTTCATATAGGCGGACCAGGCCGGAGCCGCGCCGGTAAGCCCGGTCACGTCAACCATTTCGGTATAGTCGGCGTTGCCGATCCATACGCCCACCGCCAGATCTGGCGTGTAGCCAACGGTCCAATTGTCGCGGAAGTCGTTGGTCGTGCCGGTTTTGGCGGCCACCTGGAAGGGCAGCGCCAGCGGCGAGGCCGGACCGAACATGGGTGTGCGGGCCTCGTTATCCGAGAGGATGGAACTGATCAAGTAAGCATGCTCAGGGCGGATCACCTGGCTGCCGGGGTTGGGAACGTATTCTTCAATAACATTCCCCTCGTGATCGACAATTTTGGTGATGGCAACGGGCGGCACGCGCACACCATTGTTACCAAAAGTGCCAAAGGCCGAGGTCATGTCGAGCAGGGTCACTTCGCCGCCGCCCAGTGTCAACGAGAGGCCATAATCGGGGCGGTCGAGCGTGTTGATACCGAGCCGCTGGGCAAAGGAGATGAGCCCGCTGTCGCCATAGATGCCCACGTGCTGCAGGGCCTTCACGGCGGGGATGTTATAGGAGTTGGCCAGCGCCGAGCGCAGTGGCACCGGCCCGTGGAAGCGCCCGTCGTAGTTAACCGGCTGGTAGGGCGGGCGGGTGTCGTTGGGGTCGCCGGAGGGTGGGAAGTCACTTGGTACGTCCCAGATCAGGGTAGAGGGTGTCCAGCCTTTCTCAAAGGCGGCTACATAGGTCAGCGGCTTGATCGACGAGCCTGGCTGGCGAGGCGAGATCGCCATGTTGATCTGCCCGGCGTGGGCTTCATCGTAGAAATCTGGCGAGCCGACCATGGCGAGGATCTCGCCGGTGGAGGGGCGAATGGCGACCAGCGCGCCGTTGAAGGCATTGCGCCCGGCCAGGTTGGCTACCTGCGCGGTGACCACGGCCTGAGCCTGATCCTGCAAGGCCGGGTCGAGCGTGGTGTAAACGGTGAAGCCCGAGCGGTAGATGGTTTGCGGGTCGTACTTGGTCTCCAACAGCGAGCGGATGTACTGCACCCAGTGTGGGTAGCGCATGCTGTCTTGTGTCACCTGGAAGGTGTATCCTTCGATCTCCTGGATGGCCTGGAGCGCGACGGTTTCGTTGACGCACACCGGCTCGTTCGGACGATTGGAGACGTAGATACAGTTCTTCATTTGGCTGGCTTCTAACATCAGCAGCACCACCTGCTGCTGACGGGCCAGGGTTGACTCTCGGTTGGTGTACACATCGTATACACCGGGAGACTGTGGAATGCCGGCCAGGAACGAAGCCTGCCCGAGCGTGAGTTGTTCGGCGGTGGTGTTGAAGTACGTCTCTGCCGCTGCACCGATGCCATAGGCCAGGTTGCCGTAGTTGAACTCATTAAGGTATAGTTCAAGGATCTCGTCTTTGGTGTACACGCGGGTAATTTCTGCCGCTAGCACGATCTCGCGCGCTTTGCGCTCATAGGTGCGTTCATATTGCTCTTCGGGGAGCAGCAGGGCGCGGGCAAGCTGCTGGGTGATGGTCGACGCGCCGGAGACGACCTCGCC
The DNA here is from genome assembly GCA_023434145.1 of Chloroflexota bacterium. GTDB lineage: Bacteria > Chloroflexota > Anaerolineae > Anaerolineales > Anaerolineaceae > DSYU01. Next base: position 16,895 of record JAEYTI010000320.1, read on the forward strand.
GGTGGTGTAGTTCTGCCAGAAGGCACGGGCAATGGCGATGGGGTCGAAGCCGGGATGGTTGTAGAACTCGCGGTCTTCGGTGGCAATGGTAGCGGCGACGACGTAGGGCGAGATTCTATCCAGCGGCACAAAGGTACGCTTGCCTGCGTTGGGATCGATGATCTGGTAGAGCGGGTTACCGTTGCGGTCGAGAATGCGCGTGGTTTCAAACTGCGAGGCACGCTGGCGCAGTTCTGAGACCGGCGGCAGCTCTGATGCGATGGCGAAGTATTGGAACACCAGCCACGAACCAGCGGCAACGACCACAAACACCACCATGAACAGCAGTGCCACGGCCAGCCGTAGGAAGCAGCCGAGCCCGCGCTTGAAACCGCTGGCGCGCGGGCGGCTGGGCACGGGCGTAGAAGCCGGGTAGCCGGTGGAACGGCCCACGCCGACGCTGCGGCTGTAGGTGGGCGGCGGAGGCGGATACGCCCCCTGTTGTCCCGGTTGGCGCGGCTGCTGCGGCGGCGGAGCCTGGTAGGTGGGGTATCCGGTGTTAGGCGGGTTTTGCGGCGGCGGGTTTTGGCGGCGGGCCTGCCAGTCATTTCTCGATTGATAGGCCGCGGGGGTCACCTGGGTGGCGTTGGGGTCACTCTCTTCCACGCGCCGGGGCATCACGTTGTCGCCGCGCGGCGGGGGCAGGGGCGTAAAGCCGGGTGGCGGGCTGGAAGGCTCGCTGCCGCGCAGAATGGGGCGGGTTGATTCGTATGGTTCTTGGGGTTCACCGGTAGGAACAGGGCGGGTGGCAGCCGAATCGGGATTCGCGCCATACACGCCGGTATTGGAATCGCCTGGCGTGTACCATCCGCCGGTGCTATCAGGCTGGCCGGTGGGGTGCCGCTGCGTCTGCGAGAGATTCGGCTGATCATGCTGCGGAAAGGGGATGGTCTGCTCGTGCCCGGTGAGATTGCTGCCGGGGACCGGGGGCTGCGAATCGGTATTCTCCGGCTGCTGCGCGCCCGTGTTTACCGGCTGCGAACCAGATAAGGCGGCTTCGTTTTCCTCGCTGCCCGCGAGAAGACGTCGCAGCCGTTTGCGCGGCTGGGTATCCTCTTCAGGCGGCCGGTTCTCGGCTGCGTTTTCATCCTGGGAATGGGAATAGTTCTTGTCTTGGTCAGTCATTTTCGATGATTGATATCCATAATTCTAATCGTGATGGGTTCATTCTAGCACAAATATTCAGCATCCGGTTTCTTGCTTAAAACGGCTCTTTGAGAAGTGCCGTGGTTGTAGGGGAAAGTTGCGAAGCAACTTTCCCCTACAACCACGGCAAAAACCAGAGACATACTTAAAACGGTTCTGTTGCAGGATTTGTTCCGGATATAGACTCTGCCGGGTGGACACATGGTACACCCGGCAGAGTCTATATCGATCTCTACGAAGTTTGATCAACTGGTATCACTGCATTTTACCGTGGTCGGTTGTGAAAGGCGGGCTGCCCCCGCCTCTTAAGAAGAAATCAGGGGGTTTTTGTCTCACGAAGTGAGACAAAAACCCCCGATAATCCTTTTTAAGAGATGCGCGTAGGGCGTGATTCGCCCGCCATAGGTAAGTGAGGTGACGCCGATTATCTTTGGTACGCGAAGAAGGGATTAATCGGTATTGCTCACCAGGGGCAGGTAGAGGAATATCTCCTCAATCTCGGCTGCCTGGCCCTCATACGCGCCGCTGTCGCAGGCCGCGCCGACCGGGCGAGCCACTCCGCGCTGATCGGTGGAGGGGCAGTCCGTCCCTGCAGCGTTGATTGCTGGGCTGCCGCTCAGCAGCGCATGGGTGTGGGTGGGGCCGCCGTTATCGGCCAGCGGGCCGAGTTTTGCGTCGAGAGGGTTGGTAACATTGCCTTGCTTGTCACCGGGTCCGAGGTCAAACGTGCAGCCATTCGTTATCCCAAACACGCTGCCACCTTGCGAGGTGAATGTCACGTTCGTCTCTACATAGCAGTCTGGATAGATTACTGCCGAGTTCCCAGCGAGGATGATACCTCGGAAATCGATCGTTCCATCCAGGGCGTCCAGCCCACGGAAAACATTGCCGGTAATGGTGGTGAAATTGAGTGTCAGATGCCCCGATTCCTGGTAAATGCCACCGCCCGGGCCGCCAGTATTGCCGGAGATTGTGCTATTTTCGAATTCACTCGTTCCAAGGTTGTAGAATCCGCCGCCACCCTGCTGTCCAGAATTACCGCTGATTGTGCTGCGCCGGACGATGACGGTCGATGTTTGCCCTTCCGTTGCCTGGTTATGGATGCCGCCACCACGCAGGGCCTGGTTCCCCTGGATAGTGGTTTCCTCCACGGTGAGGCTGCTATTTCGTACCGAAATCGCTCCTCCATTGCGCTGCCCGGTGTTACCATCAAAGATGCTTTCCTTCACCACCCCTGTTCCACTGTCCAGGTAGATCGCGCCGCTGCCGCTGGAATGATTATCCAGAAATGCCACGCGGGTGACGGTGAGCGTGCTACCAGCATTGGATTCGATAACACCATTGTCGCCCTCGGTGTTGCGGGTAAAAGTGGAGTCCTCCAGGATTAAGTCGCCCCTGTTGAATACCGTACCCCCTGCGCCGGTATTCAGGTCAAACAGGCTGTTGGTGACCGTCATCGAGCCATCGTTGGAGATCGCCCCACCCCCCGCTAGTTGAATTTGGTTTTCGAGGAAATCGGTATTATCGATGGTTGCGACGCCGCTATCGTCGTTATAGACACCGCCGGTGCCGTAGCCGCGGTTGCGGTAGAACAGGCTATCGGTGAGGGTCATCGTGCCATTGTTATGTATCGACCCTCCCCCGTAGTCCGCGTAGTTCGCTTCAAAGTACAGGTTTTCTGCATTCAACGTGCCCCCGTTGAAGATCCCGCCGCCGTCTCCGGAAGCTCCGCCGTCTACCTCATTATTGATAAAGGCAGAATCAGCGATATTTAGGGTGCCGGCATTGTAAATCGCCCCTCCATAGGGATATACAGTTGTATCACCCGGCCCAGATTCGGTGGTTAGGTTGCCATCGCGGAAAGTGATGCCGCTGATGTTCACCACAGCATCCGTCTCGATCAGTTCGAGAATACGATCGATTACCAGTTCTCGGTTTATCTGAATAATTGTGGCATCGCGCCCGGCTCCCTGAAAGGTGATGCTGGATGTTACGTCCAGATCACCAGTTTGGTTGAGGTCCTCGAACGTGCCGGGGATGTTTAGGGTGTACGTGCCCGCCGGGAGTGTGATCACATCCGCGCCGCTGCCAGCCGGGCAGGCATCAACTGCCATGTCGGTGTTGGCCGCTTGCACAGCCTCACGCAGGGTGCAGTTGCCGTTGACGGTGATATCATCGCTGGTTGCTGAAACCGGGATGGACGCCGCCGATGCTGTGGTCCCGGTCAACTGCAAAGGAATCATCAGCAGACCGGCGCACAGCGCCAGCCGAGACAATACGGATACTGCTGTACGCATATTGAAACCTCCAATTTGCGCCCCCTGGACAATATATTTTATCCCTGGTTGGATTATGTACTTGCTCATCTTCCCTCCCCCTTTGCGCAAGTATTGAAACCTATCAAGAGCGAAATAGTATACAAAAACAGTTTACATTAATGCGATGAGAAACACAATACGTCAGGTGGAAATGCTGAAGCTCGAAAATAAAACCTGCCCCACCGTTTCGGGTAGGGCAGGCTGAAGCGTAAAAAAAGGATGTTAGCCCTTGACTACGTAGTTGACCGTTCGGTTGGGTACCACAATTACTTTAATGACCTGCTTGCCTTCCAGGTGACGGGTGACGCCTTCCTGGGCTTCAGCAGCGGCACGCACGTCGGCTTCAGGGGCGTCCTTGGGCATGTGGATGGTTCCGCGCAGCTTGCCGTTCACCTGCACGGCCATTTCTACGCCCTCATCCACTTCCAGGGCTGGGTCGTACGTGGGCCATAGTTGGGTGTGGACGTTGCCCTTGCCGTTCAGCTTCGCGTAGCAGCCCTCTGCGGTGAAGGGGGCGTATGGGGCCATAATCTGCGCGAAGGCGCGCAGTTCGGCAGGATTCACGCGCTCTTTCAGATCTTCCAGGTTGTTCAGCGCTTCCATCATCTTCGCCACGCCGGTGTTGAACTTCATCGCGGCCAGGTCTTCTTTCACCAAGCGACCCAGGCGGTTGACGATGGCGCGCGCCTTCTGGCTGGAGGGCGTAGATGTAGTGGCGTTTTGCTCGACGATGCGTTCGAAGCGGTCGAGGAAGCGCTTGACGCCCATCAGGGCGCGCTCGTTCCAGGCCATGGTGGCATCGAAGGGGCCAATGAACATCAGGTACGCGCGCAGCGCGTCGGCCCCTACCCGTTCCAGATACATCTCTGGCACAATCACGTTGCCGCGGCTTTTGCTCATGCGCTGGTTATCGGGGCCGAGGATCACGCCGTGCGACAGGCGCTTTTTGTACGGCTCAGGGTATTCCGCTGGAACCGCACCGATATCGTGCAGGAACTGATAGATGAAGCGCGAGTAGAGCAGGTGCAGCGTGTTGTGCTCATCGCCGCCAACGTACACGTCTACCGGCATCCAGTAGCGCATCTTGTCCATATCGGCCAGCGCTTTGTCGTTGCGCGGATCGGCATAACGCAGGAAGTACCAGTTAGAACCGGCCCAGTTGGGCATTGTGTCTGTTTCGCGCCGGGCGGGGCCGCCGCAGGTGGGGCAGGTGGTGCTGACCCATTCGGTGATCGTCGCCAGGGGCGACTCGCCGGTATCGGTTGGTTTGTAAGCCTCCACTTCGGGCAGCACAATGGGAAGCTGGTCTTCGGGGACCGGCACCCAGCCGTGCTGTTCGCAGTGAATCATTGGGATAGGCTCGCCCCAGTAGTGCTGGCGCGAGAAGATCCAATCGCGCAGGTGGTACGAAACGGCGCGCTCGCCCAGGTTGCGGTCCGCCAGCCAGTCGATCGCTGCCGTGATGGCATCGCGGGCGATCAGACCGTTGATGGGGCCGGAATTAATCGCTTTGCCATCCAGGCCGGTGTAGGCGGCGGCATCAAAGTCCCATTCGCCTTCGGGCTGGATGACCGGAACGATGGGCAGGTTATAGGTTTTGGCGAACTGGTGATCGCGTTCATCGTGGCCCGGCACCGACATGATCGCGCCCGTGCCATACGAGAGCAGCACGAAATCCGAGATCCAGATCGGGATCTCTTTGCCGGTGGCGGGGTTGATCGCATTCAGGCCGGTGTATACACCGGTTTTTTCTCGGCTGGCCTCGGTGCGTTCGAGATCGGACTTGCGCGCGGTCTGCTTCACATACTCTGCCACACCGGGGTTCCCTTTGACGGTCGCCACCAGCGGGTGCTCAGGAGCGACAACCATGAAGGTGCTTCCCCAGATCGTATCGGGGCGGGTGGTAAACACCTCCAGCGAATCATCTGATTCGCCCGAATCGCCAGAACCGGCCACGGGGAAGCGGATCTTCGCGCCTTCGGAGCGTCCAATCCAGTGAACCTGCGCGGCCTTCACTTTCTCAATAAAATCGGTCTGGGTTAGCCCGCTGGCCAGGCGGTCGGCGTACTCGGTGATTTTGATCACCCACTGGGAGATGCGCCGACGTTCGGTTACCGCGCCGCAGCGCTCGCACTTACCGTCAATCACTTCTTCATTCGCCAACCCAATCTTGCAGGACGGGCACCAGTTGATGGGCATCTCCTGTTTATAGGCCAGGCCCTTCTTGTAGAGCTGTATAAAGATCCACTGCGTCCACTTATAGTAGCTGGGGTCGGTTGTATCGACTACGCGGTCCCAATCAAAAGACAGGCCCAGGCGCTGCATTTGCTGCTTGAACATGGCCGTATTTTCGCGGGTCACATCCTGAGGCGGGCGGCCTGTGCGGATCGCGTAATTTTCTGTCGGAAGACCGAAGGCATCCCATCCGATTGGGAAAAGCACGTTCTTACCAAGCATGCGCTGGAAGCGGGCATAGACGTCCCCGCCGGTAAACGTGAAAGCGTGACCAATATGCAGCCCCGACCCAGATGGGTACGGGAACTCGACCAGCACATACATCTTTTGCTGGTCCGAATTATCCTGTGCGTGGAACTCGGTCATCGGATGGACCCTCCATTAAAGTGTTTGCCGACTGGGCGGCAAAATATGCGCCCAATTATAACAGGCTTCCACCTATCCGCATGACGTGTTCTCTATTTGTTAGTGGGTTCGGGCAGGGGAACATCGTTCCTCTGCCCGAACCCACTAACAAACGGAAACACATTCTTTATTTTGTATGACTCGTATGGTGGCACGATTTTCGCCACCGTACGACGTATACAAAATTATTCCTCATCCGCCATTAGATACTTCAGCGCCTCTTCCCGTGTCGGATAGGAAGGAATTTTCGTCCCCGGCGGGCCTTCGATCACCTTGCGGCCGCGCATTTCCATGGAAAATTCCTGGATCAGCGCGGTTTTGCGAAAGGCTGTGACCACGTCGCGTCCCATGCCGCGCAGCACGGAGAGCACGTCGTTGGACATGGGCGTAAACCCAACCAGATCGATCAGCAGCACGGCCTCCTGCGGGCCAAACTGAAACATCGTGCGCTTAATCTCATTCGAAGCACGCGCGGCGTCTTCTGCTTTCACCAGCCCGGTAATCACCGCTTCGACCAGCTTTTGTTCTTTATCAACCGTCACTTTGACCATGTTGTTTCCCTCCATCTGCTCGTTGACCTCTGAGGCCGGGGGTGCTGTGCCCTGCAATCACGGCAAACCCCTTAAGAGTCGACTTCTTTATTCTACATTTATCGTATGATGTTGGTATGGCAAAAGTAAAGTTTGGTTACATTCTTCCGACTGAATCGCTCCAGCAGAGAGATATGGCGAGCTATGCCGAAACGATCCACCGGGCGCTGGAAATCATCAGCGGCTCGTTTGCATCCTTTTGGGCTATCGATCACCTACAGGACGGTGAATCACCTATGATAGAAGGCTTCACCACCCTTGCTTTTCTCGCAGAAGCGCACCCGCGGTTGAAATTTGGTACCACGGTGATTTCCCAGGTGTTCCGTAACCCGGCGCTGCTGGCAAAGATGGCGGCGACGTTGCAGTTTCTCAGCGGTGGACGGTTTATCTTGGGGATCGGCGCGGGTGGGCAAGAGGAGGAGAGCCGGGCCTATGGCTATGATTTTTCACCAGGAACGGTGCGCGTGGAACAGTTGGAGGAGACGCTGCAAATTATCCGAGCCATGTGGACTGAGAATCGGGCGACGTTTGAAGGGAAGCACTACCGGGTAAAAGACGCGTATTGCGTACCAAAGCCGGAGCCGGTGCCTCCGGTAGCGATCGGTGCATTTGGTCCCGGAATGCTGCGGCTGACAGCGAAGTATGCTGATTGGTGGAATCCATCATCGGCCGGGCCGCGCAGTTACCGGCGTATGTCCGAGGCGCTTGACCGTGCTTGCCGGGAAATCGGACGCGACCCGGTGACGGTCAAGCGCATGTGGAGCGGCGGGATTGCCATTGCACGCACGCCTGAGAAAGCCGAAGCGCTTGCCCAAGTTCGCCTGCGATCAGATGAGGATGATTATGGCTTCATCGGCACCCCGGAGCGGATCGCCGAGCAGATGCGTCTGTTTATTGACCTGGGCGTGACGTATTTTCTGCTCGGTTTCGAGGGCTTCCCCAATTTGGACCCGCTGGAACTGTTTGTCAACGAAATTGCCCCAGCGCTGAACGGGATGTAAGCGCCAGGCTGTGATACGATATTAATCGGAGGCACCTGGACGCCCTATGACTGATAACCGCTTTATCGAAGCCGCCCGCCTGGGCAAAAATGATTTCTGGCGCTACGCCGCCACGTTCTTTCTCACCATCTCGCTGTTTTTGATGAGCGGTGTATGTGCTGTGACGGTGCTAATCGTTCAGTCGGGTGCTATCAATCTGACCGGCGAAACGATGGAGGGCACGCTCGACCTTTCCAATCTGCCTGGGCCGGGTTTTCTGCTGGCGAATTTGGTGCCCTTCATCTTTATCTTGCTGGGGTTGTGGATTGGCGTGTGCCTGATCCACCGGCGGCCGTTTTTCTCACTGGTCAACCCGCTGGGCGGTGGATTCGACTGGTGGCGGTTTGGCCTATCGGCAGGGCTGTGGCTGTTGCTCTCGGCGCTGGGTGATTTTGTGCTCTCGCTGATTCAGCCTGGCAATTACGTGTTCAATTTCGACCTTCCCGCGCTGCTGCCGGTACTGGCGATCGCGCTGGTGTTCCTGCCGCTCCAGGTAGCGGGCGAAGAACTGTTCTTCCGTGGCTATCTGACGCAGGGATTCGGCCACCGCTTTGGTTTTTGGGCCGCGTGGATCATTCCATCCATATTCTTTGGCCTGCTGCACGGTGCCAATCCCGAGGTGGGCGCATATGGTATGCTGATGACCATGCCGCTCTACATTGGAATGGGCCTGCTGCTGGGGTGGATCACGCTGCGTTCCGAGAGCCTGGAACTAGCGCTGGGCATGCACCTGGCGAATAACTTCTATGCTGCGCTGCTGGTTACCTTCCCCTCCAGCGCACTGACCACCCCAGCTCTGTTCACCATTCAGGAGTACAACGCGGGAGCAACAATGGTGGCCTTTTTTGTGATCTGCGCGGTCTACCTGGCGCTGTTGTATGCGCTGGGGCGTGGATTTTTCCGCGAGGGGCTGTTCAACAGATAAAAGCTATTCGAACTTTGTTGGATCGTTTTGTGTGGCCAACGAAGTTGGCCACACAAAACGATCCAACAAAGTTCGAATAGCTTTTAATTGATCTTTAGAACTTCCAGCGGGTGACGTTCTCGGGGAACTTGCTCCAGCCCATGCCTTTCTTAGGCGTGAAGATGAACAAGCCGCCGGCGTCCCACGCATCCGGATTGGGGCTGTAGCCGAACTGCGCGTATTTCTCGCGGTATGCCGCCGAGACCTTTTCCGCCAAATCTCGTTCTGGCGCGTCGCTGAGAATCACCGTGCGCCCTTCCAAGATTACCACTTCGTCGCCGCTTTCCAGGTGCACCACCACACGCGGGTTCGCGGCGATGTTCTTGCCGCGTCGGGTTGTGGGCGCTCCATCAAAATACAGCTTGCCATCCACCCACGCGCCCCACACCGGGGTGGCGGCGGGTGTGCCGGAGCTCGAAGCCGTGCCGATCCAATAGTTCTTGGCAGCAGCCATACGCTCTTCCACAAAGCTCCATGGCAGCAGGTTGTTATCGTTTTCGGGAACGCCATAGCCTTCCGGCATGATGGGGCGCCCGGCGGTTGGATTTTGAGGGGATTTTGCTTCCGTCATGTGTCCTCCTTATGTTGTAATGCATCACAAAGGGGTGTTGTGACAGCCAAACCCGTTACCCAGCCAGTGGATTTTTCTCTGGGTAGCAGCACAGCAGGGTATCCATGTATTCCACTCCGCAAAAATATGGGCAGAGCGAAACGTTTTTTACGGCGCAGCGGTGCTCGTTTGTGCCTTCGGCGGCGTTCCACGGGCAAGCCTGCTGTTCCCACACAATTTGTCCTGGGGGCGTCGCCAGATCAATATCCATATTGGCGCCGCGCAAGCGATGAATGGTTACGGGTTTTGTCATTTTTCTTTCCTATCGTTGGTCTGTTTCGCGCAGATAGTGGATCATATCTAAGTCGCCGGGAGAATGGCCCAGCGCGCCGAGCGCGGCTCCAGCTTCCGCGCGGAAGGCCGTGCCGTGGTTGACTACGTGGGCCAACGCTTTCCACAACGTGCTGTGCTGCGGCTTGCCAGACAGCGTTGTAAACGCCACCACGCGCGAAGCGCCCGCTTCATCCAGCCCATCGATGAAGTGCTGCATGGCGGCTTCTTCCTCTTTCCAGCAGGCGATGAGCGTTTGTAGATCGGAGAAGTCGGTTGCATCGGGCAACCGCGTGGGGGAGATGCCCTCTTGCATCCGCTGCCGCCAGGCGATCTCCGCGCCGAGGATATGCGCCAGCGTGCCCATGATGCTGCCAAAGCTTATCGGTGCGGGCGCGAACAGGGTTTCGGCGGGCAGCGCGGAGCAGGCATTCAGTACGCGCGCGTTGGCCCACTGGTTATAGCCGAACAATAACTGCAAATCGTTGTTATCCATCTTGGCATTTCCCTTTGGTGTGTCCGTTGATTTGGAATAGGGTTCGGAGAACCCTATTCCAAATCAACAGACACATCCCATTCTCCTACCTCGGCGTGATCCGTGCATACTCGGGCCAGTGGAGGCGCACGCCCAGCTTTGCCAGCAGGGTTTGGAAGTCTGCCAGCCGGGTGGTATCTGCGCGCACCTGGCTGTGTTCCAGCCCGTGCTCCAGGCAGTGCGCTGCCAGCGCTCCAGCGGATTCGCCAATATTCCATTCCACCGGGTGCAGGCGATAGCAGCCGTTGGTGATGTGCGTGACGCCCAGGTTCTTGCAGGCGGGCAGCAAGTTGCGGACTCGCAAAGGCAGCAGCGCCCCCAGCGGAATCTGGAAGGGGTAGCTGGAGATATCGACGTAGTTGCGCTTGCCGGTGGATGGGTGCAGGTCGATGCGGTAGCTGCCAATGCCAACCGTATCGGGGAACTGCTCCGCGCCGTTGACTCCCTTTCGCGCCTCTACGCCCACGTGCTGTTCCAGCACAGTGAACTGTGCTTTGATCCGGCGGCTCTCGCGGATGTAGACGTGCTTCGCCAGTCCGTCGGTAGTATCGACCACATCCTCGCGGATGCGCAGGCCGGGATATCCGTATCCCCCTTCGGGGCGCTCCGCTTCGGTCTGCATCCAGTAGAGCAGGGCGAGGCTCAGATCCTTCGCGCCCTTCAAATGTGTTGGGACTTCCTCCTCCGGCACGCCCAGCAGCGGCCCGGTCCAGTAATCGTTCTGCGGCCAGTTGACCAGCGTGATATCCGAGGTGTAGCGCTCGGCAGGGTAGTAGTCTTTATGGAAGATGCGGCGGTACAGCCAGAAGGTTCCGTGATCGCGCCCGGAAGCGGTTTTGCGCGAGGCAAACATAGAGCGGTAACGGATCTCTAGCGTTTCGGGGTCAAAATCCTCCCAGCCAAGCTGCGGGCCGGGCCAGAAATCGAGCTGCATCTGGCGGTAGAAGTCGTAATTATCGGGCTTTGGAATGGTGAAATCCGCGCCCTCGGTGTAATCCATGGCGAAGCACCACGTGATGGCCTGCTGGTCGAGCGGATCGGCTTCACCGGGCAAAGCGTGCGGCTCATCGGTCTGTGCTTGCGATTCGGAGCCGATAACGTGCTCCACGTTGGCCAGCGCCAGCAGATCGCCCAGCTCGGTGGCGTCGATCACGGTTTTGGCGTGGACGGTGACGGTCTGCCCGCTTGTCTCGTCCACCAGGGTTACCGCACGGATAAAGTCGCCCTCGGTTTCGGCGGCGGTGGGGCGGTGGCGCATCAGGGTAATCAACTGCCGCCCGGCGCGGTAGGGTTGGAGCATCGATTCCAATACGGCGACCGCTACCCGCGGTTCGTGGCACAGCGCGGAGACGTTGCCATTGCCCGGGTTGAGGTGGACGATGGCGCGCGCTTCTTCCGTCAGCGGGTAGTGGGCACGGTAATATGCTCGGATGCCTTCGCGCAGCCGCTGGTAGCTATTCGTCCCGCCGACTGACTCGATCCACGGATTCTCGTCTGGCGGCACCGCCTGGGCGGTAAGCTGCCCGCCGATCCAGTCGGTGACTTCCGTCAGGATGACGCGCTTGCCCAGCTTCAGCGCAGAGAGCGCCGCGGCCACGCCGCCCAGCCCGCCGCCAACAATCAAGATATCGGTTTCAAGTTCGCGCATAGAGGCTCCTTTCCGTCAATTTAGCGCTCTAGTGGGTGTTATAACTATGAAAATTCATAACACATTCTAACCAACTGCCCGCGGCATAGAAAGAGTGGCCAAGATGCCGAGGATTAAGACAATCAGGCCAACGATGAGATCATTCCACAGCCCAGCATTCATTTCTGGGATGCCCAAAATAAAGCGTGCAATCATCAGCCATACACCTGTTATGGCAGCAATCCAATCCAATTTTTTGGCTGTGCCAACATTGCTTGTCAGCGCCGCCGTGGAGCCGAGGAACATCAGAATGAACCCGACAACGACATGGTTCCAGATAGAAACTGGTACAGTGCCAAAGCCAGGAACAAAAAAAGCCGCGATATCCCCAAACTGCCAAAGCCCACATAAAGCGATAAGCCAGTTTAAAACTTTCACTAAGATCGTCCTTATTCCTACTAGGCCTGGGTCTGCCGGTAACTGAAAAGGCTTTTATGTATACGATTCGGTGAGTCTGGCAAACATTTGTTGAGGGTCGCCTTTACTGCACGTGTGATGATTCGGATAAAGACAAAATATCGGGTATTGTCCCTAGATTTCCTTGATGGGGCATTTGCTATGGTCTTATCCAAGAAACAAAATACGTATAGTCTCCAACTGCCACAAGTTTTTTCTTGTTGTTGCCATCGATATCCATCAAGTATATATCTTTGCCTTCGTATCCGTCCATAATGATCGATTTTCCGTCTAAAGCCCAGTGCAACGAACCATTACCTTTACCAGTCAACGCTTTTAGATTGGATCCATCCACGTGGATGGAATAAGATATACGACCAGAAAAATCTCCTGAAACGTGTTCTTTACACATAATTGCATCGAATAATAGATCCTTACTGTCAGGCGACCAGTCAAAAATGGTTATGATACATATAGGCTCGTCAGGGGTAATATCTGTGATTTTTCCGCTCCCAATGTCTAAAACAAATAATTTACTGCTTACATCCCTGTTGTCGTATACGCCAAAAGCTAATTTTTTACTATCGGGTGACCATTTTGTGTTTTTGGGATCCACCATAAGCGAGTTGACTAATTTAGATAAATCAAAACGAGCAATTTCTGTTCCGGAAGTATTAAAAATAATAAAGCTACATTGTTTATCGACTTCTTCTACTAAAATGTACTTCCCATTCGGCGACCATTCGCCAACGTCTATTGCCGCACGAGATAATTTGAAAATCTGTCGAAGTTGAGTTCCGTCATATTTCATTATGGAAAAATCATAATAAGGTTTTCCTTTCGAACCTGTGTTCATAATGCTTACATATTGGCTGTCTGGTGACCATCCCTTAATGTTCCAAAGAATAGGGTCTTTCAAATTCCCTTGGTCTAACTTGGCGGTTATGGTGTTGTGAACATCGCGTATCAAGAGAGGTTGGTCATAAACTGCACCACACCCATAATATTTTCCATCTGGTGACCAGACAGGCTGCACCCGTTTATCATCTGAACATGGGATAGTATTAATTTCCTCAACACGAGATGGGGCGTAAAGATTGGTCTTGTAATATTTCCAACGATCTGTTTTTGAATCGTACCTTTTGAAAATGAAAAACTGCGCTTCTTGTTTGGAGCAAGATGTTAATAGGACAATAAAGACCAACACCAAAAATAGCTTTTTCGCGATGTTGCATAATGTGCGTTGCATGTGTCTATCCTTATGCAGGTGATTCTGTCGTGTAATTTACAGTTACTTGTAATTGCCCATATCTTCTTGGAGGAAATTATAGCTTCATTCGTCAGTAGATATTTTGAGCTAGAAAACTTCTTGATATCCAGTGCTCCTTACGGATTTCGAACGAACTCGTCTAGACGCGAAAAATTGACGACGAATTGTCAGGGTAGGCTCAAAAGCATAGAATATGCCTGATGAGGGTATAAAAAAGGACTGGAAACTCTTTATTGCCCAAACAAAAGTTGTCGCTACTACGGCATTCCGTTTCGACAGGGAAAACTGGTCAAAAATGGCTCCAGTTATGGACAACCACAAGCACTCTGTAAAGGATGTGGAAGTAGTGTCTCCTTAAGTTACGCGACTGCCTACTATGGCCTGGAGAGTGATCCAGCCATTTATGAAACTGCGGTGCGTGCCTTGGCCGAAGGAAATTCGATCCGCGCGACGGGACGCATTATGCAGATCGACAAAGATACGGTTTGTCAGTGGTTGAATCGGACCTCCTTGCATTGTCGTCTGGTCAATCTTTATCTATGGAGTCAATTGCATGTCACCGAATGTCAATTGGATGAACTGTGGAGTTTTGTTCATACCAAAGAAGCCCATCTTCCGTATGCGAAGATATATGATGAGACCCATGGAGACGCCTGGGTGTGGTTGGTAAACGGGATCAGGAGAGCGCCAATTTGCTGTTAGACCGAGTCAATGATGTTACGGATGAACATATTCCCTTCTTTACCAGCGACCAGCTTCCTGAATATGAGGATGCTTTGCTGCATACCTACGGAACCTGGATTACGACCGAAAGAAAAGGCAGTCGCGGTAGATGCCCCCATCCTCGCTTGGTTCCGGCGGAAGAGCTGCTCTATGCTCAGGTAATAAAAGTGCGAGAAAGTGGTCATTTGATCGAGGACAATTAGAACGCCCGCAAATACTGGCTCGGCACATCTACTTGCTGTTTTAGCACCAGGGCAGCGTGGATGGGCCAGTAGGGGTTGCGCAGCAGCTCGCGGCCCACCAGCACCACGTCGGCGCGGCCGTTGCGGATGATCTCGTCGGCCTGCACGGGCGCGGTGATCAGCCCAACCGAGGCGGTGGGGATCTGCGCGCCGCGGCGTATGGCTTCGGCAAGCGGCACCTGGTAGCCCGCGCCGACCGGCACAACCTGCTGGGGGGCAATCCCCGCCGAGGAGCAGTCGATCAGGTCTACGGCTTCATCTTTCAGCCGCAGGGCCAGCGCGATGCTGTCTTCCACCGTCCAGCCGCCTTCGATCCAGTCGGTGCAGGAGAGGCGTACCGTCAGCGGCAGGCGCTCGGGCCAAACCTCGTGCACCGCGCGGACGATTTCGATCAGGAAGCGGATGCGGTTGTCGAAGCTGCCGCCGTATTCGTCGGTGCGCTGGTTGGAAACAGGCGAGTAAAAACTATGGATCAGGTAGCCGTGCGCGCCGTGGATCTCTAGCCACTCAAAACCGGCCTCCAGCGCTCGCGCTGCCGCCGACTGGAAATTCTGCACGATTTCGGCGATCTCGACCGCGCTCAATTCATACGGCGCCTGGTAGCCATCCGCGAAGGGCAGGGGACTGGGGCCAACCACGCGCCAGCCATCTGACGTTTCCGGGTCGATCGCCCTGCCGCCATCCCAGGGGCGGGTGGTACTGGCTTTGCGCCCGGCGTGGGCGATCTGGATGCCAGCCACCGATCCGTGCGCCTTGAGAAAGCGGGTGATGCGGGCCAGCGGCTTGATCTGCGCGTCGTTCCATAACCCCAGATCGTGCGGGGTGATGCGCCCGCGCGGTTCTACGGCGGTTGCCTCAGCGATGATCAGCCCGGCACCGCCCACGGCTCGCGCCCCCAGGTGGCTAAAATGCCAGTCGTTGGCAAAACCATCTTGCGCGCTGTACATACACATAGGCGAAACACCGATGCGGTTGCGCAGCGTTACTCCGCGAATGGAGAGCGGTTCAAATAAGTGAGCCATCGATATCCTCCTTGCTCTTCTACATTATTATATCCCCACTGGTGGGCATGCCTCTTGTAAAGGCTTTCCTTAAAGCACGGAGGTTTTTGGATTATTCCAGTTGAATGCGAAAACCTGGTTTTCGCATTCAACTGGAATAATCCAAAAACCTCCATTAATGCCCTTTTTACCTTTCACTTTTGCAAAAACGCGTTGGGGGAGTGCGTTCTTTCGTTATACTAGAGCATGGGCAACTTATAATTATCCCGTTCGATTCATCATATTTACACGCGAAAAAGAGACCTGCATGGAAGATATCCGCACGCGCCCGCTGTCCCGAATTGAGCAGCCTACCTGGCGAATCTGGTTCCCGCAAGCCCTGGCGCTGATCTACATCCTGGTTGGGT
>JAEYTI010000358.1 GCA_023434145.1 Chloroflexota bacterium
TCTTTTGGGGTGTTGGTATTGCGTAACTATTTTCCTATATCCAAACACCCCAACGATCTGAAATACTCCCGTCTGGTGATCGATGGCAAAACCATGGTCATTGGTCGTGAAATAAACATATGAGACATCTGCTCGTTTTTTAGGAGTATGCTATGCCGGTATCCGACCAGGGCGCCGTTCCCGGGCGCTACACCATCATCCCCCGCGCGCTGATCTTCGTCTTTCGTGGAGAAGACGTGCTTCTGATCCGCGGCGCGCCGAGCAAGCGGCTGTGGGCGAACAAGTACAATGGCATTGGCGGGCACATCGAGCGCGGCGAAGACGCACTCAGCGCGGCCCGGCGCGAGCTGGCGGAAGAAACCGGCCTTACCGGCGTTGATCTGCGGCTGGTGGGCACGGTGCTGATCGATGCCGGTGGTGATTTGGGAATTGGCCTGTTCGTCTTTCGCGGGGATTACAGGGAAGGGGATCTGATCGAATCAGCAGAGGGCGGCCTGGAATGGGTTCCGGTACGCCGTCTCGCGGAATATCCGCTGGTGGAGGATTTGCAGACCTTCCTGCCGCACATCACCGCCATGCAGCACGGCGATCCTCCGTTCTGCGCGCGGACGTTTTACGATGATCACGAGCAGATGCGGATTGTGTTTGGATAACGATGTTGGCGCATAGATCATGTGCGCCAACATCGTTATTTTGTCTCGTAAAACACCAGCAGTGTGCTGCCGTACTTGCGCTGCTCGAACTCCACCAGATTTTCCAGCACCTGTTCCTCGTACTCCACCGGGTCAATCTGCACGATCACCCAGGTATCTGGTTGGAGCCAGGAGGGGTTCTGGTCCAGCTCGTTCAACGTGCGCTTCCACAGGTCTTTATACTGTGGCGGGGCGATGTAGATATAGTCAAAGGTGCGGTCGGCGTTTCGATGCAGCAGCAGGAAAGCATCCGACTGAACCACCTCCGCGCGGTCTTCCAGCTTTGTCTTCTTCAAATTACCACGGATCGTTTCAACCGCCGCGCGGTTGAGATCGTTGATGCGGGCGAACTTCGCGCCGCGGCTGAGCGCCTCAATGCCAACACTGCCTGTGCCGCCAAAGACATCCAGCCATGCGGAATCCTGCACATCTTCTGAGCCGAGGATGTTGAACAGCGCCTCTTTCACCATATCGGTGATTGGGCGGGTGATGTCGCCGGGCACCATGTTGAGCCGGATGCCGCGGGCGGAGCCTGCGATGATGCGGGGAGTGCTCAATGCGCTTCCTCTACGGCCATACGGGCCGCGCGAATATTGCCATATGGGGCGGTTGTGGGCAGCACGCAGCCCGTGCCCAGGATAAATCGCTTTCCACCCGTCTGCCGGATGGCATCCAGGGCTTCGGCGCGCACCTGCTCGGGCGAACCGAGCACCATCGTCTCCCACTGGCGCAAGCCGCCGCAAACCGCTCCGGTAAAGCGCTGCTGCGCCCCGGCAAGGTCTGGTTGGGTTTCACGGTCGTGCCAGTTTACTACCTGAACCGGGTAATCGAGCGCGGGGTCAAACATCACCGCGTCGCCGTGCAGGTGGAGCATGTTCAGCCAATGTCCACGAACGGCCTCCAGGATCTGGAGGTCGTAGCGGCGGCAGAATTCGTCGTATTCGTCGATGGAGAGCAGGCCATACTGTGCGTGCTGCACCGCGTAAAACACGCCGTCGATGCCGGTCTTGAGCGCCGCTTCTGTAAAGCGCACCGTCGTCTCGGTGATCCGCCGCAGGCCTTCGTGCAGTAAGCCGGGGTCGCGACGCATATGCACCAGCAGCGCATCAGGCCCCACCAGGTTCTTCGCCTGCGCCATAGGGCTGAAAATGGTCTGGAGGATGGGGGTATTGGGAGAGAATTCTTTGGTCAGCAGGCGCAGGCATTCAAGCTGCGCGGCCAAGTGCCCCTGCATGGGGTTCAGCGGCTTGAGCTTTGCCCAGTCTTCGGCCTTGCGGATGGCCCGGCGGGTATAGTCGCGCGTACCTTCGGGATTGCCCGTCCAACGGTCTTCCACGCCCCAATCTTTGACGCAGAATGAGGAAGTAGGGGTGACTTTGATGAGGTCAAAATCAAATTCACGTTGGAAGTGCGCCGTCACGGCAGCCAGGCCATCGGGGGTCTGATCGTCGACAGGGAAGTGCCGCCACAAAGCGACCGGTGGGCGATCGATTGGCGCGCCGGAAAGGCTGGCCTCCAACCGCTCCCGATGAAGGAGCGATGCCGTTGCCATCTCTAACTGCCCAGGTTCCAGTCGCCGGTCTTCATGCGGTTAATGTGCCCGTGCGAAAGCCGGGTGAGCATCACCGCGCGGACGTGCAGCTCTGGCTCGGTCACGTTCTTCAGCAGATCGATCACCTTCTCGAAGACCGGGATCGCTTCTTGCTGGCGGCCGCTCGCTTGCAGGTTCAGGCCCATGGCGTACAAAATATCGGGGTGATCCGGAGATAGTTCTAGCGCTTTCCGGAAGTCCGCGTCGGCCTGTTGATGCTCTTTCCTGGCATAATGGGTCCAGCCGCGCTGGTAGAATTCGTCGCCGGTCGTAGGTTCGGCCAGATAGCTTTCTTTACTCGACGGTTGTTCCCGGTCGGTTGGCGTCATCATTTCCCTCCTGCAAAGATGGGAGCACCGCATCGAACAACTCTTTCAGATGCGACTCCTCCTCATTTTGTTGTTGGAAGTATTGTATCATGAAGGATGATTGACGCAAACGCAGCGCAAGCGGGGCGACTGTCTTCAAGTCGTCTAACTGCACTTCCAGGCGGCCATCGGCGGCAGCGTGGGCACGGGCCGCCTCAAACATGGTGATCTCCGCCCGCAGCGAATCGATGCCAAGCTTTTGAATGAGCTGCGTGCCGGCCAGGGCAACCTCGCGAGGGATTTCCACCTTTGGCAGCAGGTCGCGTGCAGCCTGAACTTCCTCGCGGGCCAGGGAAGTCTCATAAGCGAACTGCGCCACCGTGCCGCGCGGGTTCTGGCGGTAGGTGCGCGAGCGGCGGTAGGCCTCCAGGCGCTCATCGGAGTCGGTCAGGCCACGAACCACCACACGCAGGCCAAATCGATCCATAATTTGCGCGCGCAAGTTGCCCTCTTCGGGGTTCATCGAGCCGATGAGGGTGAAACGCGAGCGATAGGTGCTGGCGATAGGCCCTCGGCGCACGGTGTAGGTGCCCTGGGCTGCGGCGTCGAGGATGGCATTGACGATGTCATCCGACAGCAGGTTGACCTCGTCGATGTAGAGAACGTTCTGGTCAGCCTGCTTGAGGATGCCGCTTTTGATACGCGTCTGGTTAGATGCGGCGGCGCGTTCGTCCCACCCGCCGATCACGTCTTCCAGGCGGGCGTTCAGAGGCAGCTCCACCAGCCGCCCGCGGTCAGTGGTGGTTAGCGACTGGCCCTCGCCATATTTCTTGGCGCAATCGGGGCACACAGCGTTGATCCCGCCGGTTTCGATATCTTCGGGCAGGCAGCCGTAGTAGCAGGCGCTCCGCTGCACGTTGGGCAGCAGGTCGATCAGGCTGCGCACGATGGTCGTCTTGCCCGTTCCGCGCGGACCCACCAGCAGCACTCCAGAGACCAGCGGGTTGATCACTGCAATCAGCAGGGCCAGCTTCATCTCGCGCTGCCCCACCAGCCCCAGGAAGGGGAAGGGCAGTACTTCCGCCAGCCCAGAGTCTTCTTGCACCGCCTGGGGCTGGAAGCTGCGCCCGGTCACCATATCAATCAGCTCTTTAAGCGATAGCACGGCGGGGCGTTCAGATTCGGGTTCGGCGTGTGGAGCGGCTGGCTCGGTCATTCACAACCTCAATTCGTGGCTTGGTCCTATTGTACGTCGTTATACGTCCACAGGCGATTGGCAAAGAAATTCCACATCATCACAACTAAGATGGCGATCGCCAGGGCGAAATTCTTACCGAGGAAAGCGCTGCTAAAAATAAAATTCTTTGGCAGAATATTGCCCAACCCGCGGACGAACACCATTTCGAGGCAGGCAAGCAGCGGCGTGCGAATGCCAAGGCCTACCACGCTGACCAGGCCAAACTGTGCCATCTGCCGCCCCACGTTCTTGCTGCGCGAGTCGGGGTAGGTCCAGAATCGGTTCCACAGGAAGTTGCTGATCACCGCGACGATGAAGGAGCATACGCCAGCCGAAATGATAGACATCTCCGCGAAATGGGTGAGCAGATTGAAAACGCTAAAATCCACTGCCGCGCCGATCGCGCCCACGGTGGCAAATCGCAGGAACCGGGTCCGCTCTTGCGCGTCCTTCAAGATCATTGCAGGGCCATTTTTGCCTTGAAGTAGGGCACGGTTCGTTCGATTCCTTGTCTGAGCGATACTTTTGGTTCCCATTTTAAAATTTGCCTCGCACGGGTAATATCCGGCTGCCGCCGCTGCGGGTCATCGCCCAGGCGCAGGGCCGGTTTGTACACAATCCCGGCGCGGTTGCCCACGATCTCGTTGATCGTCTGGGCGAACTCGAGGATGGAAATCTCCGCGGGATTGCCGATGTTGACCGGCATGTGCTCATCAGAGAACAGCAGCCGGGTAATGCCTTCGATTAGATCGTCTACAAAGCAGAAGGAGCGGGTCTGTGAGCCATCGCCATATACAGTGAGCGGCTCACCGCGCAGCGCCTGCTGAATGAAATTCGGAACGGCACGCCCGTCATCCAGGTGCATGCGCGGGCCATAGGTGTTGAAAATGCGCACGATGGCTGTGTTGAGGTGATGATAGCCGTGATAGGCCATCGTAAGCGCCTCGGCGAAGCGCTTGGCTTCGTCATACACCGAGCGCACGCCGATAGGATCGACGTGTCCCCAATAACTTTCGCGCTGCGGGTGTTCCAGCGGATCTCCGTAAATCTCGCTGGTAGAGGCCAGCAGATAGCGTGCTTTGTGGGCGCGGGCCACACCCAGCGTGTTGTGCGTGCCGAGTGCACCGGCCTTCATCGTCTGAATAGGCAGGTTAGTGTAGCCATAGGGTGAGGCCGGGTTAGGGCTGGCAGGCGAAGCGAAGTGCAGCACAGCATCTACCTTCCCTCCCGGCACAAAGATGAAGTTGGAAACATCATGCCGGATAAAGGAGAATCCGGGCCGCTCTGACAGATGCGCAAGGTTCTCCGGGCTGCCGGTAATGAAATTATCCATCCCGATCACCTCGTGACCATCGCACAGCAGCCGCTCACACAAGTGCGAACCCAAAAATCCGGCCGCGCCCGTCACCAAAACTCTCATACTGTTCTATGCTCCGTTGTTTGATGCAGATTGTACTACGAGAAAACGCCCAGCCACTATCTCCAGTCCAACCGGCTGATCAGCCCATCGCCGGTGACCTGTTCCATCGTTCCATTTACCGAATCCACCAGGTATAAATCACCCCGGTAGTTTACTGCCAGCCACAGGCTGCCGTTTTCAAACGGCTCCGGTGACCAATCGATGCCTTTGGGATCAGGGTCCATACCCTGGAAATCGTCCGGAGGGAAGATGGTGCTGCGGTTTGATCCGTCGCGGTCCATTACGGCTACCCTGTAGCGGCGGCTGTCGGACTGCTCGGGGAAGATGGCCTGTAAAAAGGCTACCTGCGTGCCCAGCCCCGGCAGCGGGTTCGACGTATTGGGATAAGCGAACATTCCTGCCTGTGGCACGACGCTGATCATTGGTCCATCCATCACCACCGCGGTGAGGTCAAACAGCGGTGAGGTTTCCTGGTTCTCCAGGCCGGCTTTTGGTGCGTGGGTCACGGTATACAGCACCCGCCCATCCGGTGACCAGGCCATGCCAGGCACCCAGGCCCAATCGGAGCCGGTTTGGAAGGGAGTAACGGCAAGCAGTTCGGTGGTCGTCTTTTCTTCCATGTCCACCAGGCCAATGCTGTCGGGGCGGGCGTAGGCCAGCCTTGCGCCATCCGGTGAGAAGGCGTAGGCTGTGCCCCACCAGCCGTACAAACCGCCCGCGTTGGTCTCGATGATCTCTTCCAGCTTGGCGACTGTACCGGTCGCGGCAAAAGTCAGCAGGTGCAGGTCGTTATTCGCTTGCCAGCCGGGGGCTGTTTCACGCGGTTCTACGGTAGAGTAGGCCACCGTAAGGCCCCGGCCCGGCACCCAATCGGCAAAGTGGATCACGTTCTCCACTTTGAGATTCACCGGTCGGGCGCCTTCTTCGGTCAGATCCACTGCCCACAGGGTGTTGATGCGCGAGGCGGCGTCTTCTGTGGCGGCAGTCTGCGGTTGCCCAGCAGCGGCAGCTTCAGCGTTTGCTGGGGTCTCTGTGCGGGTGAACAGCAGCCATTCGCCCTTGGGTGAGAGCGAGAAGACGCGCCCATCCAGATCGCCGGTGGTGACGACCGGCCGGCGCTCGCCGGTACTGCCTTCCATCACCCAGGCGTTGCCGCCGGCCAGGTAAGCCAGCCGCCCGGGTATGTTGATGGGCGAGAATGGTCGCTGAACACCGACCATATAGATCTCATCCAGTGGTTCCACGATCAATTCATCTTTGATGATCGTGTTGGATACTTCTTGTTCATCCTCGAACACGCGCCGGTAGGTCACCTGGCGGATGCCATTCTTGCCGGGCTGCGTCAGCACGGGCTTTTCATCCACCGGCATCGATTCGTTGGACACTTTGATGCTCTTGAACGGCACGATCTCTTCTTGCAGGGTGAATTCCTCGCGGACGCGAGTTACCTGCACCTGGTCGCCGGAGGCAAGGATGGTGAAAGAGGGCGGGGTGACGCGGTCCAGGTTGCCGAGCGTGATGCCCGCCTGCTGGAGGGCCATTTGCACAGTCGTACCGGAATTCACCTGAACGGGCACCTGCTTGCCATCGGCTTCGACGATAATGCGCACCAGATCAGGCGTTGCCTGCTGGCCACTCGTGCATCCCATGAGCAAAACGATCGTAAGCAGAAGCGTTACCGCCCGCACGATCTTCTGTATCGAATGCCGGGAACCGCGCAAGCGCAGCCCGCCAATACGCGCGTAGAGATCTCCAAACGAAGAAACGGTTTTTTTCATCCGCGGTGAAAGTACTGCAAATCAGGTATAATCAAACACGCCCAGCGGGTGGAAGAAGCAGCGGTCGAGCCAGTGCTGTTTCGGCAGCGAGCTTGCTCAGACTGCAAAATCCACCCATTTTTACTGTGGTATGCCGGTGACGGCAACGGCTTCGTCCGTCACCACAATATTCGTCACCTGGAAGCGTCCCGCAGTAGCCGAAAGGGTATCAACCAGGGCATCATCTGCCATCGCTTGCACGCGCTGTTTCAGCGAATCGGGCACAGGGAACGGGCCAAGGTTGATAGAGGCAACATCTAGCTTCGGACTGCCGTTCTCGTCAATACGAGGCTGCAACACAACCTGCATATCGGTTGTTAGACCAGACTGAATCACTTTTCCATAAACCTCTACTTGCCCATTCGTCAGCGCAACCTGCGGTTCGGTAATCGGCAGGCCAGGATCTTCAGCCAGTTTCGCAATCATATAGGAGTGCAATTGCTGTTCCGTAATTGTAACCGTAACTTCACCAGATTGGGCAGAATTCGCCAGGGTTGCCTGGATATCTCCCTGAAACTGCTCCACTTCCTGCGTGGTGAGCAGCACAGGGGTGGGGGGGCGCTCCGGGCCGGTGGGGATACTGCAAGCCAGTGTCACAGCAATGATCACCAGGAGCACCACAAATAAGCGCATTTGCGGAATTTTCATATTCGATTGGTTCCTTACCGTCAATATCTACTCGACCAACAAAACCGGTGAATAATCGCCGGTTTCCTCGGATAGGATAGGCTCTATTATAGCATGACCGAAACTGCTTTAAAAACTCCCGCCCTCGATTTGCAGGCCTCGCTCGAAGCACTGCTGTTTGTGGCTGCCTCGCCGGTTGCGGTAGCACAGCTTGCGGAAGCGTTGGAACAAAAACCGCAGGAAGTAGAAGCCGGGCTGCGCGCCCTGGAAGAAACCTATCGCCAGGGCCGCGGGTTGAGCCTGCAGTGGCACGGCGGAAAGGTGCAGCTTACAACCGCCCCGCTGATGGCCGGGCTGGTCGAAAAATTTCTCGGGCTAGAGGCGACCGCGCGCCTCAGCCGGGCCGCGCTGGAAACGCTGGCGATCATCGCCTACCGCCAGCCCATCACCCGCCCGGGCGTAGATTCCGTGCGCGGGGTGAACAGTGATGGCGTGATGAAAAGCCTGCTCAGTAAGGGGCTTGTGCAGGAGGTAGGGCGCACCGAAGGACCGGGCCGGCCCATCCTCTATGGCACGACCGCGGAGTTCTTGCAGCATTTTGGGCTGTCCGCGCTGGCGGATCTTCCACCCTATGATGTGGTGGAAGACGCCGAAAACCAACCGGTGGATCGCAATATTTTGAAGGATTAACGATGGCAGAAGAACGTGTTCAAAAGATTCTCGCGCGGGCCGGGTATGGCTCGCGCCGCGCCAGTGAAGAGCTTATCACCTCTGGCCGGGTAAAAATCAACGGTCAGGTAGCTGTATTGGGCTCGCGCGCTGATCCGAGCAAGGATACGATCACCGTGGATAACCAGCAGATTGCCCGGGAGCAGGAGCCGATTTACATCGCGCTCAACAAACCGACCGGCATCCTTTCTGAGGTCAGCCCGGAGGAAACGCGGCAGACGGTGCGCGATCTGGTATCCGTGCCGGGCCACATGTTCATTGTTGGCCGCCTTGACCTGGAAAGCGAGGGCCTGATCCTGCTTACCAACGATGGTGAGCTGGCAAACCGCCTGACTCACCCGCGCTACGGGCACGAAAAGGAATATCGCGTTCTGGTGGGCCAGCGCCCAGATAGCAAGCAGCTCGACGCCTGGAAACATGGCGTGGTGCTCGAGGATGGCTACCGCACCGCCCCGGCCCTGGTGCGCATGGAGACAGTGGCAGGCAAGGGCGCGTGGCTGCGCGTGATTCTGCGCGAAGGCCGCAAGCGCCAGCTCCGTGAGATGGGAAAGCAGACCGGCCTGCCGGTGCTGCGCATCCTGCGCATTCGCATCGGCTCTCTGCTGCTGGGCGATCTAAAGCCTGGCGAGTGGCGGCATCTCAGGCCAGAAGAAGTGCGCGAGCTGCGGGTGAGCAAGCCGCAGGGTGAGACCCCTTACCGTGCCAGCCCGGGCAGGCGCGCCGGAATTGGCCGTCCCGCTCGGCAGGCTGCGGCTGGTGGCCCGAGAGGACAGAAATTAACCGAGTTCCGCCCTGTAAGGCGCGGAGAAGGCGATAGGGCGGGTTTCCGAGGCACAGAGGAAGCAACACCCCGCGTTCGCCATGAAGGGCGTGAGGAACGCTCCAGCCGCTCTGAGAGGCCTGGCCGCTCCGATCGTGGTGAGCGACCCGCTGGACCGAGCCGGACTGGCGATAGACGCTTTGGAAGTGGACGCACCGATGGTGCTGCGGGGCGGCCCGATGGCGCCGGGCGCGAAGACCGTCCCAGCCGCACAGGCCGCTTGGGGTACGAAGGTTCCAACCGCCGTGATGACGAGGAAACACCCTCTCGCGGACCTTCATCGCGCCCCAGCAGCACCAGCCGCGCCGGACGACCCAGTGGCGGTCGCCCTGGGGGCTCAGGACGGCCCAGCGGTGGTCGCCCGGGTGGTTCAGGTCGTGCCGGAAACACCGGTCGGACCGGTTCAGGCAGCCGCCGCCCAGGTGGATCTGCCTCTCGACCGGCTGGGCGCCGACCTTCTGGCAGCGGCGGCCCACGCACTTCTCGCCCAGGTGATGACCGCCCGTCTGGCGATCGCCGCCCGCCGCGTTCTCCAAAAAAGGAACGATAGAGAATTTTTTCCTGCTCAGGCACGGCAGGTTTTTGTGTGCTGTGAGTGGGGTGCTCAGCACACAAAAATCCAACCCGGCTGAATAGCTACGAAAGTCAAACAAAAAAGAAGCGGCTCGTATGCGAGCCGCTTCTTTTTTGTTCTCTATGACAAATTCTCTTCCGGCAGCACTTCCTTCACTTCCTTCAGCGCCGCAATGCCTGCTGGCGTTTCTTTGGTCTTGCGCCGAACAAAATCTTTCAGCTTCTCCACGTGGATGGTCGGTACGGGTGCGTCAGCGGCTTGCACTGTGGCTTTTGCGCTGGTAAACACAACCAGGGGCTGGATGGGCGGAAGTTCGGTGTCCGGCAGCTCTTTTTTGAGCATCTTTTCCAGGTCAGCAGCGTAAGCCTTCGCCTCCTGATCGGGGCGTCCAACACTCTCCTGGCCCATAAAGCGGGAAAGGAACCCCACGCCCCGCTGGCGATATCGGTTTTTCTCGAAGAAGATTTCGCCGGGCTGGTACTGCGCATTGATCACCCAAAGGCCCGATGGCCCTGCCAGCAGGTGCGGAACAGGTGTAACGTAGTGATAGAGGGTGTAGCGGTCGTCCAGGCCTTTCAGGCTTAGTGAGATCCGCTCGTCAACTGTGGGGGAGCGGCCCCAGCGGTTGGCAAAATACGCGCCGATCTGTGAGAGCACCAGGCCAATCGCCATGGCGATAAAGGCATAGTTGGTCATCGTTGGGTCGAGGTTCTCAGGGTTTTCGAAGGAACGAAGCAGCGAAGAAACGGTCAAGCCTGCCCCTGCAAAAAGGGCTACCAGGCTTGCCAGCGTTGTGTACATGCCGATCTTTTTGTTGCGTTCGATTTTTTTGGGGTCGGTGATGATTTTCATGAGTTAGAGGGCCTATTTCGTTTCAGTTTCGGGCTGCGCGGCAGATGCCAGCGCTGCTTTTTCGAGCTGCGCCTGGATGCTCTGGCGCATTTCATCCAACAGGTTCGCCTGCACGGCTTCGCGAGCCACGCGGATAGCATTGAAGATCGCTGGGGCTTTGGATCGCCCGTGTCCCTTGAACACCAAACCATCAATGCCCAACAGCGGAGCCGCGCCGACCTCTTCAGGGTCCATCTTGCGCTTCATCTTGCGTAGGGCTGGTTTTGCCAGCATCGCCCCTAGCGTGGTCACCGGTGAAGCGGTCAGTTCTTCTTTGAGGAAGTCGGTGATCAGCCCCGCGACCGCTTCTACCGCTTTCAGCATTACGTTGCCGGTAAAGCCATCCGTCACCGCCACGTCTACCGCGCCGCCGAAAAGCTCCTTGCCTTCCACGTTGCCGATAAAGTTCAGGCCGCTGGCCTCGAGCAGGGGATAGGTCTCTTTGACCAGTGGAGTGCCCTTTGTAGCCTCTTCACCGTTCGAGATCAGCCCAATGCGGGGTCTGGCGATTTTGAGCACCTTCTGGGCGTACAGGCTGCCCATCAGCGCGAACTGGAGCAGGTCTTCGGGGCGGCATTCGGCGTTCGCGCCGATATCGACCACCGCGCAGAACCCGGTGCGGGTGGGGAACAGCGCTGTAAGCCCGGGCCGCCGCACGCCTTTGATGCGCCCCAGTGCCAGCAGGGCGTTGAACATCACCGCGCCGGTGTTTCCCGCCGAAACAAATGCCTGCCCGCGCCCGCTCTTCACCAGCCGGCAGCCGACGAAGATGGAGTTGTTCCGCTTGCTGCGCGATCCTTCGACCACCTTGTCGTCCATTTCAATCACATCCGGCGCGTGTTCAATTACGACAGGCAGCTCTTTGGTGTTCAGCGCGTCGAGCTTAGGTCGCAAAATAGGCTCTTGCCCAACCAGTACGATCTCTTCGCCAAACGTCTCAGCGGCGCGCAGTGCGGCTTCAATCTCGGCATCTGGGTGGTGATCGCTCCCCATCGCATCCAGGATAATCGTCATATAAGCTCCCTAATGATTGGAATTCTTGGGTAAGCGTTATTTTTGTGCCAGGGTTGCGGCGCAAACCTTACAGCAAGATAACGCTCAAGCCCCAAATATCTTCTTTTATCTTGACATTCCGGCAGGTCCGATTATAATACTCTTGTTCACGCGCTGGTGCTGGAATTGGCAGACAGGCATGGTTGAGGGCCATGTGGCGAGAGCCGTGGAGGTTCAAGTCCTCTCCAGCGCATCCAAAGCCGCTTTTTAGCGGCTTTTTTGTTTTCTGGTTCGTAACTACCCCACGCCGCCTGAGAATTTGCTGCACAAATCCCATCCTGGCTATTAAAATAGGCGATGAAAACGAATTCAAGGGTGTTAAGGTTCGGATGCCAACCGGGTAGCATTAAGCATAGACGAACCTGAACTTTTCCGCAAGGGCGGGTGTCCATTGGGTGCATTTCACTTGGGGCAGTTTGTAGCTGCTACCCCAAACTGAAATACATGCCCGTCAATTAACGGTTTTGTTAGCAAGCGCTTCTCATTGTGAATGCGTTGTGTTTTCGCTGTAATTTGGTGCATAATTATATATCTATGCTTGTGTCGAAAATTCGTTGATCTGTGTTATTACCTGGGCCGCTCAGGGGCACCGGTCTGCTCAAGCGAATACTCGCATATGCCAAATCTATTATTTGGGGTGATCAGAGGGTATGGCAGACACCCGGGTTTTGATTGTTGATGATGACCGTACGATTGCATTTCTGTGCCGCCACCTGTTGGAGCGGGCCGGTTATGAGGTCGTTGTCACCAATCAGCCTGTAGAAGCCCTGCAACAGTTGGGTGAGAAACCCTTCCACCTGCTGCTTACCGATATCCGCATGCCGGTGATGGACGGGTTCGAGCTGATTAGCAGGGCAAAGGCGCTTCAGCCCGATATCGCTGTGCTGGTGATGACCGGTTTCGCCAGCATGGAAAACGCAATCCAGGCCCTGCACCGCGGGGTCGATGGGCTGATCCTCAAGCCCTTTGAAAATACTGCTGAGCTCGTGCAGGCCGTGCAGCGCGTGCTGGAAGAAAGCTGCCAGAAGCGCGACGCCGCGCGCCTGCAGGCGCTCCGTCCGCTATTCGACGTTTCTGAGCGCTTGCTGGCCGAGACCTCGCCAGAGTCGCTGGAAAAGCTAATCCTCCAGTCGTTAAAGGACCTGTTCGCGGCGGCCTTTGCCGGGATCTACTATGCCCCGTCATCCAGCGGCGCGATGTGCGTGGTGCGGACGGCGGCAAGTGAGATAACCACCGACGCCGAAACGCTGCTCAACGACTCTATCGCCCGTGTTGCGGCCAGCGGAACGCCTCAAGTGCTGCCGGGTGCAGCAGCGGGCGGGCCGGTGGCCCAGGACTCGCTTCGCAACGCCGGGATCGATACCATGCTGGTCGCCCCGGTGCTGCACAGCGAGGGCCGCGTTGTTCTGGCAGCCGGGCGGTCGGCGGGAGGAGCACCGTTCACAGAAGCCGACGTGGAAATGATCGTCATCCTGGCACGGCAGGCCGCCGTAGCAATGGAGAATGCCCGCCTATATACCGATCTAAAAGCCACGCTTCGCCGTGTAGAAGAATCACAGCGCGCGCTCATCCAGGCGGAGAAAATGGCGGCGGTAGGGCGGCTGGTGGCCTCGCTGGCGCACGAGATCAACAATCCGCTGCAATCGGTGCGCAACTGCCTGCACCTGGCCATGCGCCAGGGCGTAGAGCCTGAGCAGCTTCATAACTACTTGGAAATGACTGACCGCGAAGTGGAACGGCTGGTGAAGACCGTGCGGCAGATGCTGGACTTTTATCGCCCTGGCGCTGTTGAGCGGTCATCTACCAGTATGAGCCAGATGATTGAGCAGGTAATGGCACTGGTTGGTCCGCAGCTTCGCGATCACGGCATTGATGTGCGGGTGGGGAACTATGGTGTTGAAAAGAGCGTCTATGTCGTGGCAGACCACATCAAGCAGGTTTTATTGAATATGCTGCTGAACGCAATGGATGCGTTTTCTGAGGTGAAATCGACGAGAGAAAAAATAATCTGGATTGATGTATATTATGAAGGATCACGCGTGCGGGTTATGATCGAAGATTCGGGTCCAGGCGTAACGCCTGAGTTAAAAGCGCGAATTTTTGAACCATTCACCAGCACCAAGCAGAATGGAACCGGGCTTGGTCTGGCAATCAGCTATGGCATCTTAGAAAAACACCGGGGCACGCTGCTGCTGGTACAGCCGCGGAATGGGGAAGGCGCGTGCTTCGAGCTTATTTTGCCGGTGGAAACAGAGGACTAGGGGCTGGTGTGGTTCTCACACTGTGCCTGTGAATCATAAAAAAGGATCAACTAAGAATGGCAAAAATACTCATTGTTGATGATGAAGAGATTGCTCGAATTACCCTGGCAGAAATTATCCGGTTGGAGGGACACGAAATTAAGGCCGTTGGGAGCGGTGAGGAAGCAGTGGAACTGCTCCGCAGCGAGCCTTTTGATGTCATGATCCTGGATTTGAAGATGGGCGGCATGGGCGGGATGGACGTAATTCGTGCCGTGATCAATAGTATGTCCGATCTCTCCATCATTGTGCTGACAGCGCACAGCACCATCGACTCGGCTATCCAGGCCATTCGCTACCGCGTGCACGATTATCTGCTCAAGCCGGTTTCACCAGAGCAGGTACTGGCGAGCCTCAATGATGCCCTGAGGAAGAAGAACGGGAAAGCGCCGAACAAAATTGCCGAACAAACAGGCCGATCGAAGACAGAGTCGCTGCCCGGCGGGGCGATGCTCACCTGGGATAAGCGGCAGATCTCCTGGCAGGGTGGCAGTTTATCGCTCACGCCTACCGAGGCGCGCCTGATGAAGATCCTGTTTGAGCGCCGCAACGAAATGGTCACCCACACCGATCTCGTCTACCTGATCCAGGGTTATACCATCGAGTCGGAGGAAGCCGCGAAGATTCTGCGCCCCGTGGTCAGCCGCCTGCGCCAGAAGCTCTCCGGTGTGCCGCACTGGGGCGACCGGATCAAGAACGTACGCGGGTCCGGTTACGTTTTAGAACTTTAGTCGCAACTGTTCAGCCGCCGGGCTTTGCCCGCCTGTTAAAGAGGGTTTTAGCTATTTTCAAAACGGCTAAAACCCTCTTTTGGCTCCCGAAGGGAGCGTTTCCCGCGTGGCTGTCTGGAAGGGCTGAACAGTTACCTCTAGCCTCTTTTTATGCGGGTAGTTTGTTCATCAATGCAAAGTACCTGCATGGTTTAATTCCAGGGAATGTCGGTGGGGCGGGTGGGGGCGTTGAGCCAGCCCAGCCAGCCGCCAGAGAGGCGTTTTTGCGGCGCCGTGCGTTCGAAGCCGATCAGTGTAAGGCTGAAGATGAGCATGATCGCGCCGATCCACTGGGCAGTTGAAAGCTGCTCGCCCAGCCATGCTTGCGCCAGGAAGACGGTGACGATCAGCTCTGCCAGCCCAAGCAGGGCTGTCTGCAAGCCGCCCAGGTTTTTGATGCCCATAAACAGCGCCAGCCGCGAGAAAAAGGTGATCAGTGCCATGGCGATCACGGGCCACCAGGCGATGTTTAGCGCAGGAAGGGTCGAGCCTGTTACCAGGAAGGCCAGGTTCACCGTCACGGCCATTGCCAGCAGCGTGTAGAGTGTGACGGTTTGCGCGGGAGCCTCATAGAGGATGCGCTGATTGATCAGCATGTGCAGGGCGTACATCACGGCTGAGCCCAGCATCATTAACGCCCCCAGCATATCAACCTTATTGCTGCCTGGCACCATCAGCAGCAGGACTGCTGGCAGGGTCAGCGCAAGGCGGAAGATGGTCAGCCGGGTAATGGTTTGCCGGTCGAGGATCAGCCACAGCGCCAGAAACAGGGGATAGAACGAGTAGAGCATATGCGCTATGCCCGCATCTAACCGGCTTAGCGCCGTGTAATACAGCACCGAACCCAGCCCATTGATTACCCCGGCCAGCAGGCAGCCGACCAGCCCTACCGGGTAGATGTAGAAGAACGACCGCATGCGCAGCAGCATGAGGATCAGCATGAACAGGGCAGCAAGGGTGGTACGGATGGAAATCACCGCCATCGGCGAGAAGCCGGTCGTCATCGCCAGCTTGCCGAAGATAGGCGCCATCCCCAAAAACACTGCCGAGGAAAGCGCCGCGATGATCCCCTGTTGCTGCCTTGCGAATTTCATTCACCCCTCAATTCTTTGCTTCTTCTTGGCTGATGGTGCGTTTTTTTCTCTATGCCAACGAAGTTGACCAATCAAATCTCCACATGAACAGGCAGCATTTCGCATTTTTCAAACCGGTGGGTCGTGTTCCCCCACCGGTTTGAAAAACTATTTCGTTAGCGCAGCAGCGCGCGGATTTCGTCTGCGAGTTCGTCGCTCATGAAGTCGCCTTTCTGCATTAGCTTTTGGATATGGCCGTTCAATCGTCCTTGTTCCGCTGCGGTCAGCTCTTTAGCGGTGACCACGATCACCGGGATGTCCTTGGTGTTCGGGTTCGCTTGCAGCCGCTCGAGTACAGAGAAGCCGTCCATCTCTGGCATCATCAGGTCGAGGATGATGAGGTTGGGATGCTCGGTATTCGCTAGTTCGATCGCCTCGCGCCCATTGGTTGCCTCGGAGATTTTGTAATCACCCTGCGACTGCAAAATGCGGCGCACCAAACGGCGCACATCGGGATTATCGTCCACAATGGCGATGCGTGGGAAGCGGTCGATTGCCACCTTGCTCAGCGCGGCGAGCAGGCCTTCTTCCACGGCCTCGTCCATTGCCATGGTCTGGTTGGGCAGAACAATGTCTTTTGACCAGCCCTCGCCAAGAATGCTCTTTTCGGGTGGCATGGTGTGCCCGGTGCAGTTGACGACAATCGTCTCGTGCGGCTTGATCACGCCCGCGCGAACCAGCTTTACCAGCCCGGCAAAAGCCACTGCCGCGGCGGGCTCCACCGATAGGCCTTCCATCTTTGCTACCAGGTGCATCGCACGGTAGGCTTCTTCGTCTGTGACCGATTCGAAGGTGCCGCCAGCGGCATCCAAGATCTTGCGACGCAGCACGGTGTACGTGCGCCCGGGGTCGCCGGTTGCCAGCGTTGCGATCAGCGTGTGCGGTGATTGTACCGGCACAGCAACGTCTTTGTTCTGCTTCCAGGCATGCACCATCGGCGCGCAGCCCTCGGCCTGGATGGGGGCAATCTTGGGCATACTCTGCGTCAGGCCCATTGTTTGCAGTTCCTGAAAGCCCTTGATGACGCCCAGCGGGCCCATTCCGCCGCTCACCGACTGGATGTACCAGTCGGGGGCGCGCCAGGGTGTGGCCTTGCCACCGTTGAGCGGGGGCTGCGGCCCGAGCATCTGCCCGAGTTGTTCGGCGATCTCGAATGAGAGGGTCTTCATTGCCTCAATGCAGGTGATCGAGCGCGCCCCCAGGTCGAGCGGGATACCCTTTTGGCTGGCAAATCGTGCTGCCACCTGCTTGGCCTGGTCGTAACTGCCGGTGATCTTGATCACCTGCGTGCCGTAGAGCGCCACTTCACGCATTTTTGAAGCGGGCACAAGACTGGTAAGGAAGGCCCACAGCTTAACGCTGGCGCGGGCGGCATAAGCCGAGTAGGCGATCGCCACATTACCCGTAGAGGCGATGATGAATTCCGCGATTCCTGCTTCTTTAAGTGACGCGATCGATACGGCGGCTTGCCGGTCTTTGAAGGAGGCGGTGGGGCCCTGGCGTTCGTCTTTGATGAAGATGTTCGGGCAGCCCAGCATCATCCCCAGGTTGTTGCCACGGATAAGGGGGGTGCCGCCTTCGCCCATTGCCAAATCGGGGTTGGGGTTGAAGACGGGCAGCAGTTCGCGGTAGCGCCACAGATCGAAGGGGCGCTCCTTTATGAGGTCGAGCAGCGTATCTGCCAGGGTCGCATAGTCATAACGGGCCTCGCGCCAAAAGCTTCCGCAATTGGGGCAGGCTGCAGCGGCTGGATCAAATGGTGATTTGTTTCCACAATCGGTACATTCAACAATAAAATGAGAGGTCATTGTCTCGGTTTGTCTTCTTTCCTGTCAGGATGGAATTTTCGCAGCGCCTCTTCGAGCAGGACGAGGAGCTCTTTTTCACGCAGGTACCCCTTGGAGAGCACGTTTTCACCAAACGCCGTGAGCTGCTGGTGCTGCTCTGGCGTGAGGTCTGCGCCGGTGAGGATGATGACGGGGATATGGCGCAGCAGGGGGTTGGCGCGCAGGTTTTCGACCACGTTGAAGCCATTCATATCTGGCATGAACAAGTCGAGGATGATCGTATCCGGGCGATTGGCCTGGATGGCGTCCCAGCCTTCTTTGCCGCCCTGTGCGGTCATCACGTGCAGGCTCTTATCGTCTTCCAGCATCTTCTGCACCAGACGCAAGTCCTCCGGGTCGTCATCGATTACCAGGATTTCGTGCATCTGCCCATCGCGGTTCAGGCGGCTGATGGCGTTGATCAGGTCTTCCTGGAGGAATGGTTTCACCAGGTAATCAGAGGCGCCCAAAGAGAAGCCCTGCTCCTGGTTTTCGAGGATGCTGCATATAATGATTGGCACATCGCGGCCTTCGGGCGTGCTTTTCAGGTCGCGCAGCACCGACCAGCCGTCCTTCTCGGGCATCATAATATCGAGCGTGATGGCAAACGGCTTCACCTCGCGGATCTTCTCTAGCGCATGCTTGGGGTTCGTCAGCGCCACAACCTGGTAGCCATGGGGCTTGAGATAGCGCTCGTACAAGCTGATCACACGCGGATCATCATCGATTGCCAGAACTACATTGCTGATATCGTCGATAGGCGTTTCTTCTACAGGTTCCGGTTCCGGCTTGTTGTAGGGCAGGGTAAAGAAGAAGGTGCTGCCCACGCCTACTTCGCTTCGCAGCAAGCCAATGCGACCGCCATGCATTTCGATCAGCGAGCGGCAGATGGAAAGGCCCAGGCCTGTGCCGCCGGTCTTGCGCGTCGGCGAGTCGTCCACCTGCGAGAAGGGTAGGAACAGCTTGTTCTGATCATTTTGGGCAATACCAGGCCCCGAGTCAGTAACAGAGATCATCACTTCGGGCTTGCCGGTGGGGCTGGTGACTGCCTTTGCCTCGACGGTAATCGCGCCTTCGTCGGTGAACTTGGCGGCATTCGATAGGAGGTTGATCAACACCTGCCGTATACGGGTGTTATCGGCTCGCGCCGGCGGCAGGTCTTCAGGGACGATCGTATGCAGCGTGATCGGCTTGTCTTTCACCAATCCCACCGCGGTAGACATGGCAACGTTGATCATATCGGCCATGTTGACATCGGTGATCGCCAGTTCCATCTTGCCCGCCTCGATCTTCGAGAGGTCAAGGATGTTATTGATCAGCGCCAGCAGGTGCTGGCCCGAGTTATAGATGGCCGAAAGGTCTTGCTTCTGTGTGTCGTTGATTGGGCCGTCGATGCCCTTGAGGATGACGCGCGAGAAGCCAATGATGGAATTGAGCGGGGTGCGCAGCTCGTGGCTCATGTTCGCCAGGAACTGGCTCTTCACCCGGTCGATTTCCTTCATGTCCGAGATCGCTTTCTGCGAGAGCTCGTATGCGCGCGCGTTCTCGATGGCGATGGCGATCTGGTCGGCCAGAATTTGCAGTACGGTTACATCATCCTGGTCGAAGGCGTTGATCTGCTTAGACTGCAGATCCAGCGCGCCGATGACGGTTGGGCCAAGCTTTAGCGGGATACCCATTTCCGCGCGGGTTTCGGGCAGCAGCGGGTTGGGGTAGTAGACCGGGCTGTTCAGCGCGTCGTTGAGGATGAACGGATCGCCAGAGGCGGCAACCGTACCCACAACGGAGCGCGACCCGACCGCCAGTTTGTGCGCGCGCGCTTTCATCTCTGCGCCCGCCGCGCCGGTCGACTCGCGGATGGCTGCATACGTGCCGCTGTCGTCCAGCAGGAAGATTGAGGCGTGGTAGAGCTCGAAGCGCTCGCAAAGCATGTTGACGATGCGGTTGAGCAGCAGGTCGAGCGAGAGGGTGCTGGCGGTGTCGCGGGCGATCTCGGAAGCGGTCTGCAGTTCCATCGCGCGCCGCTGAGCCTGACCGAGCAAGCGCTGCTTTTCCATTGCCACTGCGATACCGTTACCAACGATGCGCAGCAGGCGGGTATCGTCCTGGTTGAACTCGGTGGGGAAGCGCGATGAGGCAGTCAGCACGCCGATCAGGCGACCGCTGGTGCGCAGCGGAACGAGACAGGCCGCGGACATGCGAAGTTGTTCCAGCGTCTTGCGCGAAGTGGGGTCGATATCGCCCTGGGAGATATCCTTGACCATGAAGGGCTCGTCGGTTAGCGCGCGGATCAGCGGCAGCGACGAAATGGGCATATGCTGGCCCATCGCCTGGTATTCGCCCTTTACGTCGAACACGCCAACCAGCTCCAGGTCCACCAGATCGCCGTTGGGGTCGCTTTCGATCAGCATCAGCGAAGCGCGGTCCGCGCCTTCAGGCAGGATCGAGTCGACCACCAGCGCAAGCATTTCCTGCGGTTCAGAAGCCTGGGCAATGCGGTTGGAGGTGTTGTAGAGCAGTTCGGTCTCTTTCAGCGATTCCTGAGTTTGCAGGAACAAGCGCTGGTTTTCTACCGCGATTGCCATCTGGTCTACCAGCGGCGGGTACGTGCGCGTCTCGCGGCCCGAGAAGTGGTGGCGTGCTTCGGCTTGCAGCAGCAGCACACCCGTCTGGCGTTTACCGCTCCACAGCGGCAGGATCGCCAGCCCGCGGATGTTCTGGTGCAGCAGGGTATCCTGAATATCATTATCGATCTGCGCTTCCAGAATGTCATCGTAGAAAACGGGCGTGGAGGTCTGGAAGAAGCGCTCGTACTTGGTGCGCAGGTATTCGGTGCCTACCGGCGGGGGCGGGGTGCCGCGACCGCTGTACCAGTTTGCGCCCACCTTAATCTGCTGGATCTTCATGTAGCTATCGAACTCGAACAGCAGCATAACCGCGCGGTTGATTTCAGAAGAGCGCACGCCCGAGAGGATGGCGGCAACCATTTCCTGCATGTCGTTTGCGGCAGCCAGCTTGTTGGATGCTTTGTACAGGCCTTCGGTCTCGTCCAGTGTCACCTGTAGCTGATCTAACAGGCTTTCGCGGACAAAGGTGTTGCCGATCGCGTCCGCTGCCACGCGCAGGGCGTTGATCTCTTCGCTCTGCCAGGTACGCTCAGAGCCAAGCTGATCGAACGCGATGAAGCCCGGTGTCGTTTGCGCCCCCGGGATACCCAGCAGCAGGGTTGTGCGGATGTGCTGATTGTTAAGAAATTCGGATTCTGGCGTGTCTTCCTTTGCCGCATGGGTAACAACCCAGCCCTTTTCGCGCAGCTCGCGCTGCCAATTGGGGAACGCCCCTGCGGGGATGTGCATGATGCGGGTTTTGTCGAACAGGTAGGCGACTGCCGGGTCCACCCATTCCGCCATCGAGTTCCACGAGAGGCCGCGCTCGTCTTCTAGCAGGCGGGCGAAGAAAATTCGGCTGCAGCGCGCGGCCTGCGAAAGCTGCTTGAGCACATCGGGCATCGATTTGGTGCCAAACTCTGTCAGGATGGCAGCAGCGCGGGCCACATTCGCCTGGTATCGCTCCCGGTTTTCAATCGCTTCCAGCGCATTCTGCATCTGCATGAACAGGTCGGCGTTTTCAAGGGCGGTGGTAGCCTGAGCAGCCGCGGTGGAAAGCAGTTCCAGGTGCTGGCTGTCGTAGGCATCGCCTTTGATATAGTCCTGCACAACCAGCGCGCCGACGGAACGATTGCCAGCAATCATAGGGATCGCCAGCAGGGAAGCTGGCATCCGCAGCGGCAGATCAATCTCGCGGCGGGTCAGCTCATTCTGGCAGTCGCGCGTGATCAGCAGCGGTGTGCGGCTGCGAATGACAAACTCCGCGATGCCCGAGCTCATGATCTGGTCGGGCATTTCTACCGCCTTGCCATCCTTGCGGTAAACCGGGTACGAAAGCGTACCAGAATTTGCCGCATAGGTGCAGATATACATGTTCTGATTGTCGAGGATTTCGCCAACCATGCTCGCCAGCAGATCAAAGATCTCGGCGCGGGTTGCCAGGCGGCTCAACTGCTGCCCAACCTGGTTCAGCGCGGCAAGGTCTTTGTTGCGGCGGAGGATGGTCTGTTCGGCGCGGATTCTTTCCGAAAGCTCCTGCTGCACCGAGAGGTACAGTTGAGCATTATCCAGCGCCAGAGCAAGCTGTGCGGCAACTTCTTCCACCAAAATCTGGTCGTCCTGGCTCCAGTGGCGGTCTTCGGTATCATCGACGACTTCCAGCAGCAAGTCTCCGACCCCCTGCATTTTAATCGGCAGGGCAATAGCGGCAGGGTTCTGCCCTTCCGCATCGGCCAGCTTCAACTCGTTGTCGTTCAGGCTGACAGTGCCAGTGGGAGTCCAGATACCATGCGATGTCCCCAGGCTGCCGCGTTCAACCGCAAAACCAGCCGCGGGAGAATGCGCAGGCGATGAAACCTGTGGAATCGTGGACGCCGGCAAATTTGAGGTTTGGGCTGCGGGGGCTTCTGGCGCTTTGGGCAGCGATGGTTTTGCGTCGCGCTCGCCGCTGTACGCTATGGCGGCGCTGTGACCATTGCCCCCGGCCAATTGTTGTAGTTTCGCGGGTGCGCTTCCCTGTCCGCTCTCTAGCACCCGCTGGGCAAACCCCCGCCAGCCGCGGATGGCGCCACCCTCTTCAACTCTGGAAAGAATGTGAATCCTGGCGGCCATGCACGCCCCGGCGTACGGCTCGAACGACACATTGAGTTCTACCGGAAACTGCGACTGGAGCAAGGCCGATTCCACTGCAGACCGCGAATCGGGGTGCAGCGCGTAGTTAAGAAACGATTTGCCGGGGAATCCGTGCGGATTCATTCGCAGCGCATCGCTCACTTCCAACCCTACGGAAACGTAGTTCAGGCTCTCGTCGATTTCCCACGTCCAGCCGGTGAGGATGGCGGTGGCGTTGACAGATGAAGGCACAGCCCCGGGCAGGTCAAGGGGCGGCTCCGCTGGTGATTGTTCCACCGCACCCGCTTCCACTGCCGTTGTTGGTTCAGCCCCATCAGCCGGAAGATCCGGTTCTTCTTGAGCAGCCGGTTCCTCCTGAGGAACAGAAAGCTCCTCAGGTACTCCCTGTTCCTCAGGAGCCTGGTTTGCCGTGGCCCCCAGCTCCGTCAGGTTTGGCGTGCCTGGTTCCTGCTCGATAGGGCTGGTTTGGTCATCGGCCAGGTTAGAGAAGAGCGAATCAAGTCGGCTGCGAAGACGTTTCTTTGACATACGTTAATATCTCCTGGGCCAGGGCGCGATATTGTAGCGCAGCGCGGCTTTTGGGTGCATGATAAAGGATCGGTAGACCAGCAATGGGGCTTTCGCGCAGCTTGGTATCGGTTTCGATGACGGTTTCGAGTACGCCATTGCCAAAGGTCGCACGGAGCTGCTCGCCCATGGTGCGGTGGATACGGTTGCGCCGGTCGAACATGGTCATCAGCAGGCGGTAGGTAAGGCGTGGATTGCCCTGCGAGCGCACCCGCCGCACCTGCCCCATCATATTGCGTAGCGCGTTGACCGAGAAGAATTCCGCCTGGGTGGGCATGATCAGCAGGTCTGAGGCCATCAGTCCATTGAGCGTAACAGCGCCCAAAAACGGCGGGCAGTCGAGCAGAATGTAATCATAGGGCCAGCTTTCATCGCGCAGGGCCCTCGCAAGGGTCATTTCGTAGCCCTCGCGCATTGGCAGGAAACGTTCCGCCAACCCCATTTCAGAAGAGGAGGGCAGCAAGTCCAGGCGCGGGATGCCCGTTTCGCGGATGATGGTCCGTGGTGGAACCGATTCAAGTAGCACGTTCACCACCGACCCGCTGGTCTTGGGCGTATCAGCCCCAAGCGCCAGAGAGAGGTTCGCCTGTCCATCGAGATCGACCAGCAGCACCTCTAACCCGGTTTCGACAAGCGCGGCGCCCAGCGAAATCGTCGTTGTGGTTTTTGCGACACCGCCTTTTTCATTTGCGATCGAAATGATCATCGTCATAGGGCACCTTCCCAAAACCGTCTATTCTTCATCCGCATGAGGATGATGGCCGTTGTGTCCATTGTTCCCGTCAGGGTCACTGCCGGGCTGGTTTGTCTCCGCCGATTCCTGGCGGATGTAGATCTGCGTGCGCGTGGCATGCAGCGCCTGCTGAAGTTCGCTCACCGCGATGCGCATCATTTCTTCGGGATCGTTGGTCGAGCGGATGCGCGCCGTGATTTGCAGCACCTTTCTTTCACGATCGGCGCGGCGAATGGTGTTTTCGAACAGTCGGGCGTTTTCCATCGCCACGGCCACCTGGTTGGCGATGCTGTTTACAACGGCGATTTCATCGTCCGACCAGCTTCGCTCTTCTGCCTGATCCTGCACGTGGATTACACCAATCGTTTCACCACGCACCGAAATGGGAACCGCCATCACCGCGCGCGATTGGTGCGTGCCGGGTTGGGGCAGCACCGAGTAAACCGGCTCGCCGGTATTGAATACCTGTTTCCACAGTGGGTTTTCGTTCTGCTGCGCGGTGATGCCATTCTGATTGTACACATAGCCGAGCACCTTACGGCGCGCTGTGTCTTCTGCCCACTGCGAGCGAAGGTACTGGCGATGCAGGTTCTGGGCTTCGTCCAGCGCGCGCAGTGTTGCAACGTACAACTGGTTGTTGTAAATCGCGATGGCTACCTGGTCTGCCAGGGTGGTGAACAGTTCCAGGTCTTCTTCCTGGAAAGCGTTGGATTGCGTGCTCTGGATATCGAGCGCGCCAATGGTCTGGTCACCGACTTTCAGTGGCAGGGCCATTTCAGAGCGCGTGTTGGGCAGGTCTGGGTTGTTGAAGAACACAGCATCATCACCGACATCGGTAGCGATGCGCGGTTCGCCTGTGCCGGTTACGTAACCGACGATACCCATCTTCGCCACCGGCAGCTTGTGATGCCGTGTCAGCATGCGCTGCCCGCCCTCACTGTTCGCTGCGCGCAGCACCGCGTACTCTCTCGCCTCGTCCAGAAGGAAGATGCCAACGTGGTAGAAGTTGAACCGCTCGCTAACCAGCTTTGTGATGGAAGCCAGCAGCGTTTCCAGCTCTTGCGAGGATACGATCTGGCGGGCCACCTGTGACACCGTGTTCAACTGCTGCGCGCGATGGGTGAGGGTTGTGTTCTTTGCTTCAACCTCTTGCGTTCTGGCACGCACGCGGTCTTCCAACTGTCCAATCAGGCCGCGAAGCTGCCTTGTCATCAGGTTGAAAGCTGCGCCGAGCATACCGAACTCGTCTGAGCTGTGCATTGGCGCACTTGCGTCCAGGTCACCGCGAGAGATGCTCTGGGCGGTTCGGGTGAGCTGGATAATGGGCTGGCTGAGTACCTGCGCCGCACCCAGGGCAATAAAGGCGACCAGAACGGAGACCAGCGTGGTAACCAGGGTGGTGAGCTGGCGCTGTTCCTTGCGCAGTGCTTCGTCGCTGAAGTTAGTTTCCAGATAGACCAGTTTCCAGGGCATTGTCTGCAAGCGGACGACGGCTCCAATCTCTTCAGGACTGTTTTCTTGTCCCGAGCTGTCCAGATCTGTGCTAAAGAAGACCGGCTTATTGGGCTCAACCCGGTTTAGAGATTTATCCAGATCGCTGAAGTTCGTCCACAGCATGTCGTTGGGGAGCTGCGGTAGCTGGTTATTATCCTTCAAGAGGTTCAGATAAACGTCTGAAAGTGGAGCGACCGCCTTGTAAATGTTCTGGGGCGTGTAGGTATCTGCCAGCCGGATGTTGTATTCATCCAGCAGGATGGCGTGAGAATTGACTTTTAGCAGGTGGTCATACTGGGTCAGCAGGTCTTGCAGCACCATACCGTCGTAGCGGGCGCGCAGTACGCCAATTGTGCTGCCAGCTGCATTTTTCACCGGCGCGCTGACATAGAAGTAGCTCTGCGTGCTGCTCTTAATTTGCAGCGGTGAGATGTAAGGCACGCCGGTTTGCGCGGCATATCGGAAGTAATCCTCGTCGCCTTCATATGGATCACGCCCGCCTATCAGAGAATCGATGTCGAGCCCGAGCGAACGGACGACACGCGGATCCAGCTCGTCAATCAGGCGCTCCTGCATCGTATCGTACAGATTATTGCCTTGCATATCCAAC
Source organism: Chloroflexota bacterium (assembly GCA_023434145.1). Taxonomy (GTDB): domain Bacteria; phylum Chloroflexota; class Anaerolineae; order Anaerolineales; family Anaerolineaceae; genus DSYU01. The sequence continues at coordinate 25,932 of JAEYTI010000358.1, forward strand.
AGGGCAAATGAGGAGAGATAAACCGTGTTGTTGATAACGGTTGTATCGAGCACCCGCAACGTGCTCCGCATTTCACCTTCCACATTACTGAAGGGGCGCAGCATAGGATCAACTGCCAGGTATCTGGAGAAAACTTCGAACTTCGAAGCGTTGAGCACCGAGTCGCGTGTGGATGTGATAAATTGATCGATGCCAATGGCTGTTTGCTGTGCCGCCAGCAGCAGAGACCGGTCTACCTCACCTCGCTGCACCTGTGACGTGAACCCAGACTGAATGAAGGAAAGAATCACCAGCGGGATGATCACGATGGCTATAAAGGAAGTGACCAGGCGGATGCGCAGGGTGGCTGTAACGAACTGCATCGACAGCAGCACCATATAGGTCATGAACAGCACTGCCAGGACCGCAGGGGAGATAATGTCGATCAGCATAACAGAGATCTGCGGGTACGGCGAAAAGTCCGCCAACAGCGCGGAAGCTGCAGCCGCCAGCAAGCCGTTGAACAGGAACAGGTTGGCGTATAACTCTCGCCTGACCATGGAAGTAACCATCAAGGAGAAGACCAGGAATACAACCGCCGCCGGCAAACCCATCCCCTTAATGAACGCTGCCGTCGCTGTAGTGGCTATGCTGAACATGAACACTGTGACAAACAGGGAAGGGATAACCCAACCGCGCGGATGCAAGAAACGTACGGCAAATATCGAAATGACGCCAGTAACCGCGAAGAACAGCGCCAGCAGGCCAATCTGCCAGCTTTGATCATCCAGATAAATTGCGGCAAGCCCAATCCCTGCCAGTAGGGTGAGGATACCCAGGATAACCGTCAGCATGGTGAGGTTTTGGGTATTCTCGCCATGCGAAAGAACCCCAGCCGCCGGGGCAGGTGTCTCTTGTGTTGTATGGCCTGGACGATCGAAAATCGACATGCAACCTCCAAACAAACGGCAGCCGGTTATGCGGCATGCCCGGAAGAAATCTCTATTCTTGCCGCAGTTGAACCATTACTTCAGAAACACCCAACGACCGTCCAATTTCCTGGATGGCGATGCGCATTACGCTGTCTACGTCAGAAGCTGCGCGTACCTTTGAGGAAATCTCACCGACCATGCGCTCGCGTTCGGCGCTCAATTGAATTTCTTCGAGTAGGCGGGCATTTTCCAGCGATACTGCCAGACGGTTGACCGTGCCTTCAATCAAAGCGATCAGATCGGGGGATACATTGGCGCTCTGGAAGTGAATATCGACCACTCCAAGCACCTGATTGCGCAGCTTGATGGGCACGGCCAAAACCATTATCGGTTTGCCGTCTGCGTCAACTCCGGGGGCGGCTTCCACAATGGATTGGCCCTTTTCCATCGCCATACGCGCGTGTTCCGTCTCCTCCACACGATTTTCTATGCGGTCGTTCTTATAGTGGTAGGCGAACTTCTTGCGTGAGCTGCGCATATGCGTGTGCCATGATTTTTGCGTAGACTGCTGGAAGTAGTTCTCCAGTTCTTCCACGCTGCGCTGAAGCTGTTCTACCAGGCGGGTCTTTTCAAAAGCCACTGCAAGCTGGTCCGCGATCGTTTGCAGAATGTTGATATCTTCCTGCGAGAAGGCGTTTTCTTCGACACTTTGCACGTCCAGCGCGCCAATTACCTTGTCGCCGGAAAGCAGCGGCAGGGCCATCTCAGAGTGGGTTTCGGGCAGCAGCGGGTTCTTGAAGTGCACCACGTCACTCTGCACGCTGCCGGCAATGCGCGCCTCACCGCGGCTGACGACGTACCCCACAATGCCGATTTCGCCAACTTTGAGGCGGTGACCGCGTTCCATCATCACCCGTCCGGCTTCACCGGTTCCGGCGCGCAGGTTTGCATACTCGCCCCGCTCATCCGCCAGGAAGATGCCCACATAGTAAAATTCAAAGCGATCTCGGATCAGGTTTACTGCGTTATTCAGCAGGGTTTCCAGGTTCGGCTGTCCGGAGATTTCGCGGGCTACCTGGCTGGCGACTTCAAATTGGGCGATGCGGGTCTTTAAGTCGAGCGAGCGGTCTTCCACGCGCTTCTCCAGCGAAGTGCGCTCTTCTTCTAGTTCGCGGGTAAGCGTTTCCTGGTTCCGTAAAGTTTGGGTAAGGCCCTGAAAAATGGAAGCAAGCGCGCGGGTGGAAAGCAACGTCAGGAAGAGAAAGACCACCAGCATGATAACCCACTGGGTTACCGAGGCAGATAATTCGGCGACGTTGCCCTGTGGGGCGGGCAGAATTCCCTGGATCATCAGATAGCCAATGACGAGGAGACAGCCAAAAGATAGCCCCGCGATTACCTGCGCAGTGCGGTTGGGGAACAAGATGTGAGAAAGAACGGTTACACTCACCAGGAAGATCGGTCCGGTTCCTGCCAGACCGTAACTCACCAGTGCCATTGCGCCGAAACCCATCAGCGCGAGGAGCACCACACTGGCGCGCAGCACGTACGGAATAACGCGAACGATGGTCAGCATCGCCAGGATTACGAAAACGCCCATGTACAGCCACGGCTGCCCTGAACGGATGGCTTCGGGGAAGAAAATGAGCACAGGTGGGAGACCGATCACGCAGACGATAAATACCACATTCAGCACGGCCTGCAGGATCATCTCCCGCTGCATGGCTAGCACATCCTTGCTGCGGACGGAAGAAGGAATGTTGCGCGGGTTTAAGTGGTTGAAGAACTTCATGAATGGTGTTCCTTCCCGTTAGCGCTTGACGGACCGAGCGGGCGAGATGGGGACTGTATTGTGGTAGAGGCCACCGGCGCAATCTGCACAGATGCTTCTGCTACGGCGGGCAGTTGACCTAGCTCCTGCACAGCCGCACGCAGAATTTCATCGATGCTGAGCGCGCGCGAGAAGCGTGAGGCCAGCTCGTTTAGTTTTTGCTCCTGCATGGCGCGCTGCTCTGTTTCTAACAACAGGCGGGCGTTTTCCAGCGCGACAGCCGTCTGGGTAGTGACGCTCTCGATAAATGATTGGTCTTCCGCAGTCAGTTCTTTGCCATCCATTTCAAGTTGAACGTACCCCAGCACTTCGTCGCGCAAGATCATGGGGATCTGGACTGTTTTGGGCTCAGTGGTCGGGTCAGAAAGCCCAGGCGCCACGTATTCGTACGAGAGGCGCCCGTTTGCCTCCGCTGTTTGGGCCCACGCACCCTGGAGATATTCGCGGTTTAGCATGCGAACTTCTTCCAGGCGCTCGCGGGTTTCGTTGTACAAGCGGTCATTTTCCAGCGCAATGGCCACACTGTCGGCGATACCAGCAAGAATGGCGATATCGTTATCGTCAAAGGCATTGGAGCGCTCGGATTGCACCGTCATAGCACCCAGCACGACGTCGTGGATAATCAGGGGCAGCGCCAGTTCGGAGCGGGTGTTGGGCAGGTGCGGGTTGTTGAAGCGCACCGCTTCCGAGCCAACATCCAGCGCAATGCGCGGGCTTCGGTTTGTGATACACCAGCCGATCATGGAACTGCCGGCGATGGAGAGGCTGTGATGTGCGGCGATCATATTTTTGCCCGCTTCACCCGTTCCAGAGTGGAGCACTGCGTTCTGCCGGGGGTCATCGAGCAGGAAAATGCCAACGTAGTACAGATCAAAACGCTCTTTAATCAGGTCGACCACGCGCTGGAGCAGTTCGTCTGGGTCGGTTAGCGCGCCAATGGTCTTAGAGATCTCTGCTGCTGTGCGAAGTTGCACCATACGGCGGTTGACGCTGCGAGTGCGCTCCTGAATGCGATCTTCCAGTGTGTCACGCTCGGTCTCCAGGCTCTGCGTCAACTCGTTGAGCTTACCCAGGCTTGTTGCCAGGCCGTTGAGCGTGAGGCTGATGCCTCCGGCGACAATGAGGGAAAGGCTGGCGGTCATCACTGCGCTCAACAGCCAGGACGTTCCGTCGTTGAAGTGGGACAGCGCGCCCACAACCTCATTGTTCTCAACGTAAATGCCAAAGCCTACAATTACCGCTACCGAGAGGATTACCGTCACGATGACGTTCTTGAAGTCAAAGAAGAGGGCGGTGACGGAGCACATAATCATCAGGAAAACCCGCATCTCGCCCAGCATACCGCTGTCGAACGCTTCCGATATGGATAAGATCAAGAACATGAAAATGACAATCCGCCCGCGCAGGCCGTACGGAATATCGCGGAAAATTGTCATCGCCAGGACGGCGAAGTACATCGCAGCGTAAAACACCGCCAGGGGATAGTTCCCCTTTTCAATAGCGGAGAGTACGCCCATGCCGATAACAAGGATGCCAAACGTGGCGAAAAACAGCATGATACCCTGCAAAATGCGCTCTTGAAGGATCTTTACTTCGCCTTTGTCTTGCATCGTGCGCGGTACGTAGAAAGGGCTCACCTGGCGCAGGATGTTCATGCATCCACCTCATGTCCGTTATCGCGGCTGTTCGTTAAGCCGTTCGTCCCCTTGCCATTCGTGGAGCTGTTTGGGCTTTCCTTGCTCTCCCAGATTTGCGATGGCTGCTCAGAGGAGTCTTGTGTGGTTACATCACCGGCGGTGATCTGAATATGCGCCCGGCGTGCGCCCAGCGCATTCGCAATTTCGCGCGCCGAGGTCTCCAGGATCGCTTCCAGGTTTACCGAATGGCGGATTTTGCTGGTCACCTCGTAGAGCTGGCGCTCGCGGATAACCTGCTGGCGAACCTGGCTTACCAGCCGGATGTTGGCGATTACCCCACCAATGTTGTTGCCCAGCGCGCTAAGGATCTCTTCGTCGTTATCGTCGAAGTCGTAAGCCTCAGTGCTTTCCAGGTTGAGCACGCCCAGCAGCTCATCGCCAAACAGGATAGGGATGGCGAGCTCTGAGCGAACTTTTGGATCGATCAAGAGATAGCTTTTTTCGAGCATTGTATCGGGCACGCGGATGGGGCGTTTTGCTTGCCCGGCAATCCCGGTGATGCCCTCTCCAATGGCTACCGACAGTGAATTGTGGCTTTCGCCCTCATAGCCGGCTGAGGCGCGCACGTGCAGTCGCCCATCCGGTTCCATCAACATAATGCCGATGCGATCGCAAACTTTCGCTTCAAGCAGCTTTTTGATCACATTCAGCAGGGCATCTTCCAGGCTGTTTGTAGCGCTCGCCGCGATCGAAACCTCGCGGAGCAGGCGGTGCTTGGTGAGCAGTTCGTTCGTGCGAGCAAACATCTCGCCGTTTGAAACAGCCACAGCCAGCTGGTCTGCCAGAATTTGCAGTACCGCAACATCTTCACTATTGAAGGCGTTAACCTGGGTGCTTTGTACGTCGATTGCGCCCAAAATGCGCTCGCCAATCTTCAAGGGGATGGCAAGCTCGCTGCGGGTTTCGGGCAGCAGCGGGTTGGCAAAATGGGTGGGATCATTCATTACGTTATTGATGATCAGCGGTTCGCCGTTGAGGGTTACCGTGCCCACGATTGACCGCGATCCAACCGCCAGGCGGTGATTCGCGCGGCGCATCTGTTCGCCCGCCAGTCCGGTAGATTCGCGCAAGATCGCGTAGTCACCACTGTTATCGAGCAGGAAGATCGAGGCGTGATAGAAGCCGAACCGCTCGCGCACCAGATTGATAGCCTTGCCCAGCAGCAGTTCTACGTCGAGCGTGCCGGTTGTGTCGCGTGCAATTTCCGCGGCGGTGAGCACCTGCTCGGCGCGGCGCTGCGAAAGAGCCTCGGCGCGCTTCAGCTCGGTTACGTCGCGTTGAATGATCAGCAGGCCATATGGCTGCCCATCACGGGTGCGAATGGGGATGCGGGAAGTGTGTGCCCACGACTCTTTGCCGTTCTGAACGTAGTATTGGATCAGGCCGATTTCCGCTTCGTCGTTCTCCATCACTGCCTGTTCTTCGCGGAAGATCTTTTCCGCGCTCTCGCTGTCCATCAAATCGAAATCAGTCTTGCCAACCAGATCTTCGGTCGGCTGGTTGAAGATGCGCGCGATCGATTCGCTTGCGCGGATATATTTGCCGTTCAAATCCTTGAAGGAAATGCCTTCGGGCATCGAGTCGAGCAGGGTGTTGAGCAAGAAGCGTTCCTGATCGTACGCCAAAAGGGCTTGCTGTGTTTCTGTGTAGAGCTGTGCGTTGCGTACCGAGGTGGAAATCTGCGGAGCAAGCGCCATAAACAGGTTCAGATCGTCCTGGTTGAATCTGTTCTCGTTTTCCACATCCTGGAGAATTACCGCGCCGATTATTTGGTTGGCGAACATCAGTGGCACACCCAACCACGAACGGGCAGACTGGCCTACCTTCTTGGTGCTGTACGCCTGAATGGCGCGTCGATTCTCTAGCAGCAGCGGCTTTTGTGTCTCGATGATGACGGAAGTGAGACCTTCGCCCAACTGAGACGGCAGAACGGTCTGCGCGACGCCTTTTTCCACAAAGTACGGGAATTCAATCTGACCGCTTTTCTCGTGGTAGATTGCCACAGCGAATTCCAGGTCCGCGCCAAGGGTTTGGATTACTTGCTGGTGAAGCACGCGGTAGAGGTCGCTCAGGTTGGTTTCTGCGGTAACAGCCTGAGCAAAGCTCGCCAGGATCTGCAGTTCTGCCAGGCGCTGCTGCAAGGTGTTGAGCACGCGGAACTTCTCAAGCGAAGCACCGACGACTTCGGCCAGGTTGGCGTATGGTTGAAGGATTGGCTGGGTAAGGCCCCTTTCGTCACGAGAACCAAGCGCCAGCACCTTCGAGAGATTGCCGTTCTCCAGCACCGCGATCAGCGCGGCGGATCTGCAACCGCGCCGCAGCAAGAAGGAGAGCATATTCTCGTAGCCAGATGCCTGGTTGATATCCTGTACAAGAACCATGCGGCTTTCGGTGAGTGTTTCTGCCATTCGGCCCACCGGGATGTTGAGGCTCTGCAGGCTTTTATCCACACGCCCGGCTTTTGAGTCTGTCAGCACGTTGATCTTGAAGTTTTCGCCTTCAAGAGAGAGGATGGCGCCCAAGAAGGGGAGCTGGATGAGCGTATCGACCACGCTCTGCATCACTTCCGCTTCGCTGCGCGATTGGGTCACCTGGCGGGTAGCACGGTAGAGCAGTACAGTTTCCTGGTAGCTAACCTGCGTGGCTTCGAGCAGGCGGTTGTTCTGCAGGGTGCCGGAGATCTGGTTGGCAAGGGTCTGAATGACGCTGACCAATTCTTCGTCAAATGCGTCTAGCAAGGTCGATTGAATGCTCAGCACGCCGAGCACTTCGCTGCCGATTGAAATCGGCACGGCGACCTCGGAGAGCGTGTCGGGCAGCAGATCGTCTGGGCGGAAGAAGTGATCGTGTTGCGTATCGAAAATCACGCGGGGCTGGTTGGTGCTTGCCACCCACCCTAGCAGGGTGCTGTGATTTATTTCCACGCGGTCGCCACGCTCGAGGATTTCCTCACCGGCGTTGCCGCTGGATTCGCGCAGCACGAGCGTTCTGCCCCCCTCATCGGTCAGGTAGATGCCAACGTGGTAGAAGCCAAACCGCTCAGCAATCAGATCGGAGGTGCGGGCGAGCGTGTCGCTGAGGCGCGTCGTCGAAGATGCAAGCTGTGCTACCTCGGCGGCGATCCGAATCTGGCGGGTACGGTTTTCTACAACGGCCTCTAGCGAGCGATACATATTGCTCAGGTCCTCGGCCATTTTGTTGAAGGATCGCGCCAGCATACCCAATTCATCGCGCCGGTTGATCCGCGCGCGGGCTTCCCAATTGCCTTTCGAAAAATGCTCGGCTACCTGTGAAAGTTGTACCAGAGGTTTGACCAAACGGCTGGTAGCCAGGTAAATGAGCGTAGACGAGATGATCAGTGAAACAAATAAAAGCAGGTATGTGTACGGATCGTAAGGGTTTTGCTCTTCTGCCAAAGCCTGCACCGAAGCAGTGAGCAAAATGCCCACATTGTACTTGGGCAACCATTCGGCCTGCCCTATCACCCGCATGTTGTTGTAGGAGATCGCTTCGACTGCTTGCCGGGTCCGGTTTTCGGTGATCATTGGGCGCAGCTCTTCAGCGAGACCGGGGTTATCGGGCAGCGGCATCAGCAGGCCAAACTGACCAGCTTCCACAAGCTGTGTGTCGCTGGTAAAGTAGTTGGTTTGGGCGCTCTTGATAAATGCGCTCGAGTCCTTCAGCGTGCGGTAGAGCAGGTCCGAAGTGGAAACGGCGGCGATGGTCGCAACGTGCTGGCCCGACTCATCAGTGACAGGACGCGATATTACCAGGGCAAGTTTGTTCTGGTAGCCGGGAATTTCGTTAAAGAAAAAAGTGCTCTTGTTCTGGCCCGATAGCCCCAATAACGAAGGCTGGGTGAGCGTTTCTCCGCCAAGCCCAAGCACCCAGGATTCGTCGGAGGTAAATATTACGGTGCCGTCCGGGCGGTAGATCAGCATATGATTGAATAAGCCGGAACCTCGGCCTGACAGGGTGCGCTCAAATTCGAGGCGAACCGATGTGCGTGCAATGGAGTAATCCACGCTGTATTTTGGGAAATTCAGCAGGGTGAACAAATGCCCCTGAAAGCTCTCACCGGTCACCAGGCTGTCAAAAACGATTTCGCGGGTACTGACGTACTCTTCCAGGGTGGTCACCTGGTTGCGCACGATAGTTTCCATCTGTGCGGTGACTTGCTGACGCATCGTCGCTTGCGCGCGGACAGCGGTGAGCGTACTAATGAGGATGAACGGAATCAGGGAGATGACCAGCATCATCACCAGCGACGAGCGAACAATACTGCCCTTCGAACGCCATTCGTTGATGCGGTTCAGCAACCCGAGCTTATGAATCCATCGCAGCATACGTTCTCCTCACGTCTCTCGGTTAGGTCGGGCTTTGGTGCTTAATAGCTCATCTCCCAAACGGGCTCGCCGCTGAGGATGCGCTGAATTTGATCGGGGAACCGGTCTGGGTCGAGCGGTTTGCCAAGGAAACCATCAAAACCCGACTGGCGGGCCTTATTCATCTGCTCGTCGCTGGCTTCGGCGGTTACCGCGATCACCGGCACATCCTTGAGACGGGGTGATTGGCGAACCTTGCGCAGCGCGCTGTAACCATCCTCGTATGGCAAGCGGATGTCCATCAGGATCAGATCGACTTTGGGGAGCGTATCGGCGTACTCCACCACTTCGTATCCTGACGTTTTCCACTCGCAGTGAATGCCCAAAAAGCCCAGCATGCGGGCGATCAGGACGAAATTCGAGACATTATCTTCAACTACTAGGACGACTGCGTCTTTTACCATGATGTATTTTCTGTTTATTCCCCAGCCTGTTGCGAGCCAGAACTTGTGGCCCGCTGATAAAAACGTGACCTCCAGATGGAAGGTCGCGTGCTGTTAACCGATAAACTGTTCCACCTGTTCCTGAAACCTGTCTACGTCGATCGGTTTTTCAATGTAGCCGTCGCACCCGGCGCTCAAGGTGCGCTCGCGATCGCCTTTCATTACGTTGGCAGTGATCGCCACAATCGGCACGCCGATCAGGTTCGGCATCATTTTTAGTTCATTGGTCAGGGTATACCCGTCTACGTCGGGCATGTTGATGTCCATCAAAATCAGGTCGGGCCGGATTGTCTGGACCAGCGCACGGGCTTTGGCAGCATTCTCTGCCTCAACAACCTGATATCCAAATGCCATCAGCAGCCTGCGAACGAGCATGCGATTATCGGGATTGTCTTCCACGTGCAAGACGAGCTTTTCATCTCCCATGTTGGGCTATCTCCCCTCTCGTGAAGATTCACAACCGCACCGGACGGTTGTAATGCGATAGTGGATTACCACCTTGTATTGTCGAAAATAGCAGGATTGTACAAGTACAATTTTACTCTGTTCCATTATATCGAGGGTTACAGGCGGCTCACAAATCCTTTGCACTTTTGTTAGCACCGCTGCTTTTCGTGTAGTGACCGTTGTATCTATATCCATCGCAGCCCACTGCAAGAGATACAGCCAACAGGAAGTGCAATATTCCGGCCAGACCAATGGCTTCCGTTTAATGGTAGGGAGGTTTATTGTCGATGACTATAAAACGAGCATAAAACAATCTTACTGTGCTGTAAGGGCTTCCACCAGTTCGGCAAGGTCACGCATTACATAATCCGGCTGGAAGGGCGAGCCGGGCACGTCATCGGGCAGCGTTTCCCCAGAGAGTACCAGTACAGTCGTCAGCCCGGTTTTGCCCAATGCAATATCGGTGTACAGCCGGTCGCCGACCATGCACATCGATTCGACCGGCATTTGCAGCTTCTCGGTCAGCGCCTCTACAATGGGCGCATATGGCTTACCGACGATCAGGTCGGGCTGCTTGCCGGTGGAAGCGGCGATCATCGCCATCATCGCTCCGATGTCGGGCATGAAGCCGGTCTCGGTGGGGCAGTTGATGTCGGGGTGGGTGGCGATGTAGGGCACGCCGGCGACGATCAGATCGCACAGCCGCCAGATTTTTTCATAGGTGAGGGTGGTATCAAACCCCAGTACGGCGAAATCGGGCCGGCCAGTGGTGGTGAGGGCAAAACCGTGCGCAGCGAACTCGCGCTCCAGGGCCGGGGTGCCTACGACGTATAACGACGCGCCGGGCTTCTGCTTCTTGAGCGTGATGGCCGTCGCCTCCCCAGAGGTAAAGAACTGCTCCTCCGGCAGATCTAGCCCAAAGCTGCGCAGTTTCTTGGCGTAGTCGGCGCGCGTGCGCGAGGAGTTGTTAGTGAGGAACAGGAACGGGATACCCCGCTGATGGAACAGGTCAATGAGCTCTAATGCGCCGGGCAGCAGTTTTCTGCCCAGGTAGAACGTGCCGTCCATATCCAATAAAAAGCAGCGTGTGCCAGCGAGCCGGGAAGAAGAGGGCATTTGGGATACTCCAATCTGCAAACGGACCAGTGAAGATGGTTGTGAATTCCTCCTATTCTAGCACCTGTCTCGTTAAGCCCGGTTTGCATCGACCCAATTCGCATTACAATACGATTATGCCATCGATCACCGTGACAAATCTACAAAAGACCTTTTTAAGCAAGCGCAAAGCTGCCGGGCTGGGTGGAAGCATGCGCGCTTTGTTTCACCCGCAATACAGCAGCGTTGAAGCCGTGCGCGGTTTGTCCTTCGAAATGGAATCGGGCGAGCTGCTGGGCTTTATCGGACCGAACGGCGCGGGCAAGTCGACTACCATTAAGATCCTGACGGGAATCCTGCACCCGACCGGCGGTGAAGCCTCGGTGCTGAGTTTTACCCCCTGGAAAGATCGCCAGCAGCTTGCTTATCACATCGGCACGGTGTTCGGGCAGCGCCCGCAGCTTTGGTATCACCTGCCCGCGGTGGATACGTTCCTGCTGTTCGGCAAGATCTATGAGATGGAAGACGCCGAAGTGAAGCGCCGCATCAGTTTTCTCTCGGAAGCATTTGGCATCGCTGACCTATTGGAAACGCCGGTGCGCAAGCTCTCGCTGGGCCAGCGCATGCGCTGTGAGGTGGCAGCATCCATGCTGCATAAGCCCAGGCTGCTGCTGCTGGATGAGCCTTCCATTGGCCTGGACGTGGTGGCAAAGCAGCAGATCCGCGACTCGATCCGCACCATGAGCCAGGAAGAGGGCGTGGGCGTGCTGCTTACTTCGCACGATGCGGGAGATCTCGCCGCGCTGTGCAAGCGCGTGATCATTGTCAACCACGGGCAGATCGTGTACCAGGATAAGGTCTCGAACCTGAAGCGCCGATTCCTCACCCGCAAGCTGGTGGAAGTGCGCTTTGCCGAGGAAGTGCAGCCCGATTTTGCAATTCCGGGCGCGGAGACACTAAAGACCGGGCACTACGGTGTGAAGCTTCAGTTTGATACACACCATACCTCGGTAGACAGCGTGCTGGCAGGCATCACTCAGCGCGGATCGGTGGTCGATATTACCATCTCCGACCCGCCGCTGGAAGAAGTGATCGCGAAAATTTACCAGGAGGGGCTCGCGCATGAACCGGCAGCTCCATAAAACCAGCTTCACGCAGGCGTTAAGCAAATACTGGTACATCTTTCAGATCCAGGTGCTCAATTCGCTGGCTTACCCCGGCGAGTTGATTGGCCGCAGCCTGATGATCATCCCGTTTATGTGGATCTTCGCTCAACTGTGGAAGGTAACTTATGCCGCCGCCGGAACGGGTGAGATCAACGGCCTGACGCTGCAAGATACACTGTGGTACTTGGTGATCACGGAAACAATCGAGTTGAGCCGCCCGCGCGTTGGCAACAACATCGCCGACGCAGTGAAAGATGGCTCGATTGCCTACGTGCTGAATAAGCCGTACAACTTCCTGCTGTACCAATTCAGCACCAGTATGGCCGATACGGTATTTCGCGCGGTGATGAATGCCATCTTCGGCGGGTTGGTGATGTGGGCATTGATCGGCCCGCCGCCTAGCCTGTGGGTGGGGCTGCTGTTCGCCATCCCAGCGGTGATTGGCGCGTGGGTGCTCAACTACTGTGTTGCTGTGTTGATAGGGCTGGCAGCGTTTGTGGCCGAGGACGTGAACGCTTTTCAATGGATCTTGCAGAAGCTGTCCTTTATCTTCGGCGGCCTGTTAATCCCCCTGGATTTCTACCCGGCATGGCTGCGGTCGATTGCCGATTTACTGCCGTTCTCGGCCATGGTTTATGCGCCCGCGCGGTTGTTCGTTACGCCCACGCTTGAAGGGCTGCTCAACACGCTGGGGATGCAGCTTGCATGGATCCTGGCGCTTGGTTTGCTGACCGTGCTGGCATACCGGCGCGGCGTTTCTGCGTTGACGATTAACGGCGGGTAAGGGGTGGTGCGATGAAAGAACTGCAATTTTTACTCGCTGTTTGGAAGACCAATTTGCAGTCGAACATGGAATACCGCGTATCGTTCCTGATGCAAGTGCTGGGGATGATGCTCAACAACGCCTTTTACTTCCTCATCTGGGTGATCTTCTTCGACCGCTTCCGCTCGGTACAGGGCTGGGGCCTGAGCGATATGTACGTTACCTTTGGCATCACTGCCAGCGCGTTTGGGCTGGTGGCACTGTTCTTTGGCAATGCACTCTTCCTGGGCGATATCATCACCAAAGGCCGTATGGACTACTACCTTTCTTTCCCGCGCCCGGTACTGCTGCACGCCGTCGCCAGCCGGTCTGTTGCCAGCGGTCTAGGAGACCTTACCTATGGCTTTATCAGCTTTGCGGCTTCAGGCACCTTCACCTGGGAGGGTCTGGCGCGGTTTGTGGTTGCAGTGCTGCTGGCGGCGGTGGTCTTCGCTTCCTTTATGATGATTATCCAGAGCCTGGCATTCTGGATCGGCACGACCAGCTACATCTCCGGCCTGGCGATGAACGCCATGATTACCTTCGCCATCTACCCCATCTCGCTGTTCGATACCGGCGCAAGGTTAATCCTGTTCACCCTCATTCCCGCCGCGCTGATGGGCGCAGTTCCGGCGGCATTTGTTCACAGCTTTGGCTGGGATACACTTGCCGAACTTTTTGCCGGGGCTATGGCGCTTCTGGGGCTGGCAATTGCAATTTTTAAGATCGGCCTGCGCCGTTACGAAAGCGGAAGCGCCATCCAGGTGGAGGTGTAAAGGGAACGCGACGCCTGGGGGTTGGCAGGCGTCGCGTGGGGAGAGAACGGAGCGTATTAT
>JAEYTI010000077.1 GCA_023434145.1 Chloroflexota bacterium
TTTTGTTTTGGTATGAGCATTACTGATTCTTGCTAACCCCAACACACAAAACACATGGCCAACTCTTCGTGGCGTTTTTCACGTACGCAGGAAGTATAGCATACCGGTTTTCACAAAGCATTGGGGCTTTTTTCCCGATTTGGGGTGACGATTAGCGGGTTTTGTGTGTTTTATAAGGGAGTTGCTGTGCAACTCCCTTATAAAACACACGGAATCCCAGAGAGCCATTTTGTTTACATTAACCGAGAAGCGTATTATCATTGAACACGTGTCCGAGATTCTCCTCAATGTTGCCCTCTTCGCATACGTCATCTGGCCGTTGATCATCGTCACGGCCTTGTTTTATGCCGTACCTGGGCGCGGAGGTCTACGCGGTATAACCCGCCGCATCGGCAGCACGCTCCAAACGGTGTGGGCGATCCTCTTCCTCACCTGGCTGGCGAGCTTTTGGTCACCGAACCCCGTGCAGACGTTCATCCCCGCCGAGCCGCTCAATACCGTGCTGTTCCTGGGTGGGTTTGCCTTGTTTACCTTACTGCCGCTGCTGTGGAGGCTGGCCCGTAAGGTTAAGCCAAAACGCAAACCAGTACAGCCGCTGGAGGAACTGGCCCGCGTACTCAATGCCCGCGCCAACCTGCACCACGCCGACCGGCTGACCGAGCTAAAGCGTATGGAGCCCTACGAGTTCGAGTCGCTGGTTGCCGAGGTATACCGTGCGTTAGGCTATTCCGCACAGACGGTCGGGCAGTCTGGCGACCATGGCGTGGATGTGGTCGTGCGCACGCCAACCGGCGAGCGCTGGGTGGTGCAGGTGAAGCGCTACCGCGACACTGTAGGCGAAAGTACGGTGCGCGAGCTGTACGGCACCCTCCACCACGAGAACGCGAACAAGGCTGTGCTGGTTACCACCGCCGACATAACCACACCCGCCGAGATCTGGGCGCGCGGCAAGCCAATCGAGCTGGTGGACGGGGCCACCCTCCTGCGCATGATGGATCAGGCCCGCCGCCGCTCCGAGCCGGGCATACTCGACCGGATGGCGGCGGCGCTGCGCGCCTGGTTCAACCCCACTCAGGCTCCGCCTGGGCTGCGCGTGAATGCAAACGGCACGGGAACTGTGGCGCAGGCACGTGTTCACTACACGAATAACCGCCCGATCTGCCCGCGCTGCGGCAGGCCGATGACGCTCCGCCCCGCGCGCCCAACCGACCGTCCCGGGCGCATCCTCTACCGCTGCCGCAACTATCCCGCGTGCAGAGTAACGCTAGAGGGAAGATAGTTTTCTTCCCTCTAGGGGATATTTTGTTTCGAGGTAACTGCAGCGCTTGCGCATGCAGTTACCTCGAAACAAAATATCCTCCTTCCTTGTTTTCTGCTATCATTAACCTATGACAGAGACCGGCGGCCCACTCGAACGCATTCAAACCCGGCAGCGGCTGGATGAAATCAACGATCACATCCTGAACGGCGCGGGCGAGATTAGCGAAGCGCCGGGCAAGCTATCGCTGGTATGGACCGATCCGGTGTACGATACGCGCCGCTTTCTGGCGGTGAAAGCCGCGGGCGACGATGGGATCCTGATCAATGGGCGGCGCTACCCTGCTACAGAGGCAGCGCTAAAAAATGGCCTGATCGCCTGGCTGGGCGAGATGGGCCTGCATCCCAGCCGAGGGGAAGCATGAACGAATTGACACAACGTGGAATCAACGCCCTCAAGGCCAACGACCGGGCCTCGGCCCGAAAACTGCTGGCAGCCGCCTTGCAGCAAGATCAGAACGACGCCACGGCCTGGCTTTGGCTCGCCGCAGCCATGGAAACCCCCGGGCAGCGGATCGACTGCCTGCGCCAGGTGCTAAAAATCGAACCGAACAACCAGGCAGCGTTGAAAGGGCTTGCGGCGCTGGGAGCCCCTGCGATGAAAACGCCGGGGCAGCCCGCGAGCGCGCCCCCCACCCATGCCGCAGCCGAAATGCCGCCACCCGCGCGAGCGGCGGCGCCTGTGCAAGAGCCACCGGATGTCCGGAAGCCCTCTGCCAATCAGCCTGCGCCTTCTCCCCAACCGCTGTCTTTGGATGAACTACGCGGGCTGGCTTCGATCGATTCAGCGCCGGACGCAGAAAGTACATCTGCGGACACAGAAACCACATTTACAGGCGCAGAAAGTATATCGGCGGATATAGAAAAACCCTTTGCGCCTGCCGAAAGCGCACCCGCGGACGAAGTAGAAACTTCGATGGATGCAGCAAGTGAACCTGTGGAGGCAGAAAATCCATCTGCGTACGCAGATCGCATCTCCGCGTATGCGGGAAACGACCCCGCAGCGCAAGCACCCAGCGCGCCGGCAACCAGCCCGGTGGCCAGATACCGACCACCCGTTCGCGCAGAACGGGAAGATGATGCAGATGCGCGCAAGATCTTCAAAACTCGTCCGTCCAATATCCCCGCGCTGATGGCTTTTTGGTTGTTCTTTTTCGGCGCGCTTTTCATTGGCTCGCAGGTAAATGCGCTGAATCCCGGCGGCACGATTCAAGCGGAAGGCTTCCTGGAAGGTATGCCCTTCGCCATCTTTGGCTTGTTGTTCTCCCTGGGGCTCGGCCTGCTGCTTGAATTCGTCGTCGTGTTTGTAGTGATCCGCAATATGCGCACGCGCTACGAGCTGACCAGCGCTTCGCTGACCATTCCGTTCCGCGGTCGCCGCACCCGCATCCCTGTCCGCGATATCTACCACGTCGAGTGCCGTCAGTCCTTCATGCAGCGGTTGTATGGCGCGGGTGATGTGCTGGTGAATACGGTTGTTCAGGGCGAGTTGAATCAAGTTCGCCTGCGCAGTATACCCAAATGCGATAAACGAGCGCAGGAGATTGCCTATCTCATCCAGGATCAAGCCACATAACTCAGGTTCAATTGAGATCGAAGATTGGTGACGCTATGATATTGCGCCGAGATTATTCTCACTTTGCCGGCTGCTTGTTGGGGGGAGCCATTGGAGACGCGCTGGGCGCGCCGATCGAGTTCCTCTCCCTGCCAGAGATCCGCCGCCGCTTTGGCCCCAAAGGCGTCACCACCTTTGTCGACCTGAATCACAGCGGGCTGGCAGAATTTACCGACGACACGCAAATGACCCTCTTCACAGCAGAGGGCGTGATCATCGCCCGTGACCGCGGCCTCTCGCGCGGGATCTGGAACCCAACCGAGTCGCTGTTCCGCGCCTACCTGCGCTGGCTGCGCACCCAGCGCTTGCGCCGCACCGGCCCCACCGGCGAGCTGACTCGCGAGGGCTGGCTGCTGGGGTACGAGGCTATTTGGCGGGTGAAAGCGCCCGGCAACACCTGCCTCGCCGCGCTTGGCTCCAGCAAATTGGGCACGCCCGACAACCCCCTCAACGACAGCAAAGGCTGCGGCGGGGTGATGCGCGTCGCCCCGCTGGGACTGGCATTTCCAGGCGATGCCGCGTTTGAAATGGCCGTACGCGCCGCCGCGCTGACACACGGCCACCCCACCGGGTTTCTCACCGCCGGTGTGTTTGCGCAAACCATTGCCGAGATTATCGCCGGGCACAGCCTGGAAGAGTCGATCCGGCTGGGGCTAATCACCCTGGCACGCTGGCCCAACCACGAAGAGACCCTTACCGCGGTGAGCAAAGCAGTAGAAAATGCGCAATCCCCCAACATGCCCCCCAGCGCCGAGGTGATCGAGACGATGGGCGCCGGCTGGGTGGCCGAAGAAGCGCTTGCCATTTCGCTTTACTGCGCCCTGGTGCACCCCACCGACTTTACCGCTGCCGTGCTGCTGGCGATCAATCACTCTGGCGACTCCGACTCGACCGGCGCCATCACCGGGAACTTGCTCGGCGCGCTGCTCGGGCTCGATGGCCTCCCCTCCGGCTTGCTCAGCCGTATCGAGCTGCGTTCTGAGATCGAGAACATGGCCGAGGAAATGCTCAAGTAGAAAGACAATGCATAACAGCTTAACGGCAGCGTCTTTTTGAATGAAACGCATGCTTCGCCCGCCTGAATAATCATTTTTGGACTTTTGAAGATGCAAAGCGTTTTCAAAAGTCCAAAAACCATATCTTAGGCTCCCAAAGGGAGCGATTCCATTGTAGCAGCGCGTCAGGGATGAGCAGTTGCGACAATTCTTTTAAAACGCTCCGATCGGGAGAAAACGCTACAAAACATTCGAAAAAGACTTGAAAAATGCGGCAATTCTCACTATACTGCAACAGGGTTTTCATACTATTGCAAATACTTGCAGTAACGAGGTGCATTTGACAAGCGAAATCATTGTTCAACAACTTCGAAGTAAAGGCCACCGGCTTACGCCACAACGACTGGTAATCTTGCAGATCTTAGAAGATGATGGCGGTCACCTGACGCCCCAGCAGATCTTCGAGCGCGCAGGCGCGCGCATGCCCGGCCTTACGGAAGCGACCGTCTATCGCACGCTCGACTTCCTGGCACAGAACGGACTGGCGCTGGTAGCGCACATTGGCGATGGCAGGCTCGTCTATGAGACCTCCACGCACAGCCATCATCACATCATCTGCCGCACCTGCGGGCACACCGTCGAGATCAGCCACGATCTGCTGGCGACGGTGTACGAGCAGTTCCGCGCCCAAACGGGGTACGAAGTAGACTGCTGCCACGTGACCTTCTTCGGTCTATGCCCTGCTTGCCAGGAACCTGAGCAAAACCAAACCACATCCGATCCAGCTTGAAATTTCACGTTCAGTAGGAGGAGTTATGCACACCCCACCCGTTGCCATGCACATTCCGGATGGATTTCTATCCGTCACCGTTTCAGCCTTTTTCTGGGTTCTCTCCGCGGTGACCATTTTCTTCGCCCTGCGCAAGGTCAACCGCGAGTTAGGCGAGCGCGAAGTTCCAGTAATGGGCTTGCTCGCCGCCGCCATTTTCGCCGGGCAAATGCTCAACTTTGCCGTCACCGGCGGTACCTCCGGTCACCTGATGGGCGCGGCACTGGCAGCGATTCTCGTCGGCCCATGGGCGGCCGTACTGGTGATGACAGCGGTTGTTTCTGTGCAGGCGCTCGTCTACCAGGATGGCGGGCTGCTGGTGCTGGGAGCCAACCTGTTCAATATGGGTATCATCGGTGCGTTTGTGGGCCATTTTGCCTATCGCGCGGTTCGCTCGCTTGCGCGGGGCAAGGCCTGGGGCATTCTGGCGGGCGGGTTTGCCGCCGGGTGGCTCTCGATTGTTGTATCCTCTTTGGTGGTGGCGTTCCAACTGGCGCTATCCGGAACTTCTCCGGCCAACGTAGCAGTTCCAGCGATGGGCGGTATCCACATGCTCATCGGTGTTGGCGAAGGGCTAATCACGCTGGGCGCGTTGAGTTTCATCTACGCCGCTCGCCGTGATCTGCTGAAAATCGGCCAGCCTCAAACTGGCAGTGACCGCGCGGTGTGGGTAGGCGGCCTGGTGATTACACTGGCTCTGCTAGTGCTTTCGCCGCTGGCCTCGGCCAACCCAGATGGCCTGGAATGGGTTGCTGAACAGGCTGGCTTCCTCGACCGCGCGGAAGGCCCGTCTTACGAAATCATTCCCGACTACGTTTTGCCCGGCCTGACAAATGAAGCCGCCGCCACCATTGCCGCTGGAGTGATCGGCGCGCTGATTGTGTTGGGCGTGATGCTGCTCCTGGGCTACAACCGGCGCAGGGCAGCGGCGCGCGAACATTAATCCATGCACGCGAACTTTCTCGATCCCTACCACGAAAGCAGCAGCCCGGTTCACCAGCTCGATTCGCGCGTAAAACTCGCGCTGGTGGTTGGGTTTGTACTCACCGTCGCTCTGACCCCGGTTGGCGCGTGGCCGGTCTACGTACTATTGCTGGCGTTGGCAGTTTCGGCAGAGCTGCTCTCAGGGTTAGGGATCGGGTTCTATCTCAAACGGGCGCTGCTAGCACTGCCGTTTGTGCTAGCCGCAGTGCCGGTGCTCTTTACGACCCAAGGGGCTGCGCTGGCACATCTACCGCTGAACCTTACCATCAGCGAGCCGGGGCTGGCGCGGTTCCTGAGCGTGGCGCTCAAGTCCTGGATCTCGGTGCAGGCGGCTTTACTACTGGCAACCACAACGCCCTTTCCGCAGATCCTCGTTGCCATGCGGGCGCTGCGCGTGCCGCGCCTGCTGGTAGCTATCATCGGGTTGATGTGGCGCTATCTGTTTGTGATGGTAGACGAAGCCCTGCGCCTGATGCGGGCTCGCCAGGCACGCTCGGGGCACGTGGAAATCGACGGCAGCGGCAATGCGGGCGGGTCGCTGGCATGGCGCGCGAAGGTCACCGGCGGGATGGCGGGCAACCTGTTCCTGCGCTCGCTGGAACGCTCAGACCGCATTTACATGGCCATGCTGGCGCGCGGATACGATGGCGAGATGCGCTCGCTGCCCCTACCGCGCATCAATGGCGGCAGCCGGCTGGCGCTGATATCCGGCCTGGTGCTGCTGGCAGCATTGCTGGCGCTTGGTTTCGCACTATGAGGCTTGTTGGGGGCAATTCTTAGGAGTACTTTATGCTCAGATATGATTCTTTATCGAGTTCCGTCCTCGTTCGTGCCACATCACCGGCTGTCGAAGTAGCCGGCCTTGCCTTTCACTATCCCGATGGTCACAAAGCGCTCCACGGGCTGGATCTCACCCTGCATGCGGGTGAAAAAGCGGCACTGGTGGGGCCGAACGGCGCTGGGAAATCTACCCTGCTGCTGCACCTTAACGGTATTCTTGAGAAGCAGGAGGGGGAAATCTGCATCTGCGGCACGAAACTGGATGCCAGGACCGTGGGGCGCGTGCGGGCGCTCGTGGGCCTGGTGTTCCAGTCTCCTGATGACCAGCTTTTCTCCCCCACCGTGTTCGATGACGTGGCCTTTGGTCCGATCTACCAGGGGCTTTCCGCGTCCGAGGTGCACCAGCGGGTAGAAGAAGCGCTCCGGCTGGTGCACATGGAAGACTACGCGAAGCGCGTCTCGCACCACCTGTCGGTTGGTGAGAAAAAGCGCATTGCTATCGCCACCGTGCTTTCGATGAAGCCCGAGGTGCTGGTGCTCGATGAGCCCTCTGCCGGGTTAGATCCGCGCGCCCGCCGCGGGCTGATCGAACTGCTGCGCGAACTGCCGCAGACCATGATCGTCGCCACGCACGACCTGCCGCTAGTGAGAGAGCTGCTGCCTCGCACCATCGTGATGGATCACGGGCGGATTGTGGCAGACGACCCCACGCCGCAGATCCTCGCGGACGAAACACTGCTCCATGCGCACGGGTTGGAAATGCCTTGATGATTGATTCAAAAACGCCCGCGGAGATGCGATCTCCGCGGGCGTTTTTGAATCAATCATCATCGGACAACGACCAGCGTACCGAACCCGGTCTGTTCCCAGGTATCTGGCGCGCAGACGGGGGTTGTCCAGCGGAACAGGAACTTGGAATGTTCCGGGGTCAGGTTCACGCAGCCGTGACTCATCGTCATGCCGTAGTTGGTGTGCCAGAAGGTGCCGTGCAAGGCCACGCCGTGCGGCGCGAAGAATGTTGTCCACGGCACGCCGGGCAGTTCGTAGGCACCCACGTCGCTGGTGATCTGCCCGTTGCCCATGTGCTTGGAGGGCATCTTCGAGTACACGTGGAACTCGCCGGTCGGCGTATCCGTGGGGATATGCCCCGGCGCGTTGCGGTGATCGGGCAGCCCCGTGGAGACCTTAGTTTGCAGCACCACTTTATCGCCCTCATAGGCCGTTAGCGTCTGCCGCGAAATCGATACCTCGATCCACTTCTTCCACGGGTCCACGTCAGGCGAGATTGGCGCGAACTCTTCCGGCGGGATCAGGCGGAAGTGCGCCGCCGGGGCGTGATACTGCACCTCGGTCAGCTCGTCGTGCAACAGGTACCAGGGCTGGCCATCGGGGCCGGTCTCGAGGGCGCGCACCCAGTGCGTCGACCCATAGTACAGGCGGTAGACCGGCTCCCAGGTTTTGTTGTAAGTCAGGTAGCGCATGGTCTGCGTGAGCGGAACGGTCACTTCCGCCAGCCTGCCGCGCTTTTCGGGGATATCCTGCTCCGCCGGGTTCAGGCGCACCTTCACGCGCTGCAAATGGGCGCTGTGTACCCAGCCGCGAAACACACGGTACCACACCGGGTTATAGCCTGGCCCGTGCTCTGAGACGATCTCGTAGTAGATATTGATCAGCTCATCGCGCTTACGCTGGTACAGGATGGTGCTTTGATCAGACGGCTTGCTGTAAACGCTAACCGAATCAATCGCCACGCGGGCAAGATCCTCACCTTCTAGATCTTCGCCATTACCAAAGAATGGGCGGAACGCCAGGCTCCCCATCCCCAGCGCCGAAAGTTTGAGAAAGTCTCTACGAGTAAGGCTTCGGTTCATAAAAAAATTATACCAAAAAAGGCGGATTTACGAGCGAACGATTCTAATTGGGGGTCCTTTCGTGATGATTTGTTGATATCGGATGACTTTGTCATCCGATATCAACAAATCATCACGACCACACCGAGAACCTGCTTGCACAGCGCTGCCAGACGCGGCTATAATTGGGCGCAGCATGGCAGCCAATGAGACAGAAACCAACCTCCATACCAAACCCAGCCACATGCAAATCTGGCTGATGGCCGCGCGCCCGCGCACCCTCCCTGCGGCAGCCGCCCCTGTGATCGTCGGCAGCGCGGCGGCGTTTTCCACCGGCCATTTTTCGCTGTTACCGGCGCTGGCGGCGCTGCTGGGTGCGCTGCTGCTGCAAATTGGCGCAAATATTGCCAATGACCTGTTTGATTTTCACCGCGGAGCTGACACGCCAGACCGATTAGGCCCTACCCGCGTGACTTCCGCCCGGCTGCTCACGCCGGAGGAAGTGCGTCGCGGCATGATTGTGGTATTCGGGCTGGCCGTGCTGTGCGGGCTGTACCTGGCCATCCACGCCGGCTGGCCGGTGATCGCCATCGGCGTGCTGTCGATCCTGGCGGCGCTGGCCTACACCGGCGGCCCGTACCCGTTGGGGTATCACGGGCTGGGCGAAGTGGCGGTGTTCATCTTCTTTGGCCTGGCAGCCGTGTGCGGCACCTATTACGTCCAGGCGTTGCGGTTCGATTGGATCAGTGTGTGGGCGGCTATTCCTATGGGACTGCTGATCGTGGCGATTTTGATCGTCAACAACCTGCGTGATGCCGCAACGGACCGCGCGACGGGGAAGATGACCCTGGCGGCTCGTTTCGGCGAGGTGTGGGCGCAGCGCGAGTACCTGTTCGTCGTCGCTGCCGCCTATCTGATCCCGCCACTGATGTGGCTATTCGGTGCGGCAGGCTGGCCGGTGATGCTGGCGTGGCTCTCGCTGCCCTGGTTCCTACCGCTAGCGCGCGAAATCCGCACCCTCACCGGCCGCCCGCTGAACAAGGTGCTTGCAAAGACAGGGCAGCTTACGCTGGTGTATGGGCTGTTCTTCTCCGCCGGACTGATCTTACATGCGGTGATTTCTTGAAGCCAGGCGGCTAAAGCCGCAGCCAGGACAGCGAAGCCCCACCTTCGTGGGGCTCGTTTCGTATGGATTCCTTTCATCTTTTGGCATTCTAAAAGATATCAAGGGGAAAAGTGAACCGATTGCTCGTAAAGCCGCTTGTTCCAGTCAGAGGGAGCCCCACGAAGGTGGGGCTTTACTGACCTGGCCGCGGCTTCAGCCGCCTGGCTTCTTAGAGCCATTCAAACTGTGCTCTAGTTAGCAGGATCAGGGTAAAAATTCTGGGTTCACGTTCTCGCTGTAGGACATATCACCGGTGATCAGCTCCTTTGACTGCGTCCATTCCAGCACATCCAGGAACTGCGCCTCGCTTGGCACGCCGGCGGTGACAAAGGCCGGCACGTGGAACGTGCCTTGCAGCGGCGGGGGCACAACTTTCAGATCGACCAGCAAACTGTCATACCTGGCCGGGTCCGCATTGATCATCTGCACCGCCTCTTCAATCGCCGTCAGAAAGGCGCGCACATCGTCCGGGCGGCTATCGAGCACGTCTTTGCGGAAAGTGATGGTGCTGTTGCTGTAATCGGGATACTTCCGGTCGTCCAGGATCAGCACTGCGCCCTGCTGCTCGGCCAGCGAGGCCAGCGGCTCGGGCAGCACGGCAGCGTCCAGACCGCCACTCGCCAGCAGCGCCATGCGGTCGGTAAGGTTGGGGGTCGAGGTCTTCACAACTTCATCCGGGGCAATATTTTCCTGGGCCAGCATGCGGTCGGTCAGATATTCGATGATCGTGCCGTCTGAGATACCGATTGTCTTACCTTTCAAACCTTCCACCGTCGTAATTCCGCTCTGCGGTGAGGCCAGGATGCTGAACAGGCGCGTATCGGGTGTCGCAGCGCGCGCAAAACGGACAATTTGCACTTGCACGCTGTCACGGTTGAAAAACAGCGTGCCCGAAATTTCGTTGATCATGCCATCCGCCTGTTTTGATACGACCAATTGATCGCGCACGGGTGGCGCGGCGGCAGGGATCAGTTCTACCGTGATTCCGTGTTTCTCGAACAGGCCCTCCTCCTGCGCCACATACATGGGCAAGAAGTCGAGGATTTGCAGGGCAGTGAACTTAAGCGGGGTCTTTTCGGATTGCGCAGGCGCGCAAGATGCGAGCAACAGGCTGAAGACCACCAGCAGGGTGATCGAACGGAAAAAAGCGTGTCGGTTGGTCACAGTTTCCTCCCAGTAGATTTGGACCAGATACAAACCAGAATTATAGCATCCTCTCTGGAGGATGCCGTTTGAGATAGATCGGTTCTTTGGGAACTGCCGTGGTTGGAAGGGAGAGGCTGCGATGCAACCTCTCCCTTCCAACCACGGTAAAACTCAAAGACCCCATAGATCGGCAAAAGATCGCCAATCGTGCAACCTGGAACCGGGAATGATCGTATATAGGGGAGACAAACGTACTGTATAATCAAACGAGGGGGCGTTGACATTGTATGGATGACAGGAGAACCCTATGGCGCTAACAGAAAAATGCCCTGCTTGCGGGGCGCCGTTGGATGTAAGTGAAGTGGAAGGCAGCAGCCTGCACTGTGGTTTTTGCAGCACCGACTTGCAATTGCTCGATGTCGATGGTGAGCTGCACCTGGTTGTGGCGGGAAAGCCCAGCCCGCAGTCTGAAGTGCTGGCCGATAAAGCTCATGAGGTGCTCTCGGATGCAGGCTCCGCCGGCGAGAGTGAAATCGCGAGCCTGTTTGCCGACGCGGAAAGCGGCGGAAAGGTGGACGAGCCATTCGATGTGCGCGCCCCAGGGGAGCCAGAGCGTGATATTTACACCGCCTCCTTCCAGGGTGAGGGCATGCCCGAACCCCCTGGTGTAGGCGATGCCGGGCAGGTCGCGCCGGGGTGGGCATCCTCCGCCTCTTCTATGGCGGATATAAACGATTGGGTGCCCGATAACCGCAGCACCACGCCTGAAACGCCCATAACCATCCCCGAGACACCGGCGTACCAGGCCGGGCGCGAGGCTGCCCCGGCTGGTCGCTCGAGCACCGGGCGCTGGATTGCCATTGGCGCGGCCGTGGTCGTAGGGTTATGCGTGTCGTGCGCTTGCTTGGCTGCCGCCTTTTTCGCGATCACCAACAACGGGAATTTCTAACGAATCAATACGGCGGTTGTAGAGGGGTTCCCTCTACAACCGCCGCTGTATTGTCAAACAACCGGCAGCTTAGTCTTCGCTGTCCTCTTCTTCATCATCATGCTGCTTGCCCGCCTCATCCAGCCAGGCGATGACCGACACCGCTTCCGATTGGGCTTCATCGCCGGGCAGGTACGTGCCATCCACCAGTGTGGGCTTCATTAGCCGCAGCAAGGCAACGACGTGCGCCTCGCTCATATCCTCCAGGTACGGAATACCGGAGACGTATTCCAGGTAGCGTTCCGTGTCGCGCGGATCTTCCAGCAGGTTCGAGAGCGCGTCCTGCGTGATGGTGAAATCTTCTGGCCCAAGCTGCAAGCCCTTCGACTCGATCGCGGCGACGGCGCGGGCGAAATTGCTGCGCAGCTCGTCGGGCGAATACGGGCGCTGACCATTGCCTTTGGCGTGACTGGCGCTCTGCGCTGCTGATCCGCCGGTGACCGGGGTACCGTTTCCGTTCTTCCCAGCAGTGGTTGGGTTATCCACCTGGCCCATCTCTTCCGTGGTGTACAGGCCCGAGAGCTCGTGCGGGAAGGCGCGGCGCAGAGCCAGCGCTTCGGCGCACTTCGCCAGCATGCCCGCCGGGTCCGTCTTCCACCGCGAAATCGGATCGCCGTTTGAGTTCGTCTGCACGTAGCTCTTGAACAAGGCGATCGCATACAACGGCTGGTGGAAGTCCTGGCGCATCACGCCCATTTTGGCGGCGGAAGGCGGCTGGTCACCCAACCAAACTTCTTTCCACTCGCCATCAGGGCCGCACCACCATGGGCCAACCTGCCCGGCGTACTTGTGCGTACGGTCGGCGATCAGCCGGAAGCCATCGATCGAAACCTGAATGACCTGCGCCTCTTCATACGAGCGGCTCTGCGAATTCCACTGCTTGCGCCGCACCGAGTAGATCTGGCGCGCGAACGGGTCCAGCCCGGTGCGCTTGCACTGCTCAACAAACAGCGCCAGCTCGTCTTCGGTCGCTCCGCGCGCAATCGTCCGGCGCATCAGCCCGACTTTTTCGTCGTCGAAGTCCAGACCATACAGGCTGCCGCCATTCTGCGGCGGCATATCAGTGTAAGGATAAGTAGTTGTAGTTTCCATCGTTTCACCTGATCTTCGTGTACCAATTTCCAATCGACAATTTACAGGGACCAATACTACGCTTCATTTGGCAGACGGCGATAGGCTCTATCCTCTAGCTTCCCGGTGTGCGAACGGTTGAGCGAGACGCTGCGATGAGAGCAATGATGGATGTTTTGTCGGCGATAGCCCGCTTCAGAAGCGCTGGCCGCCGGGAGAGATCAAGATTCCTATGAGCGCCGGAGAGTGCCGTCCCGAAAGTGGACCATTCCGGCTGGTTTTCTAGAACAATTATAGCACGCATGTTCTAAAAATGCAAATATGACTTTTCCACCAGTTTATATCCTTGATAACTGTCTTGAAAATAAAAGGGTGTTTCCAAAAATTGCAGTCATTTTTGGAAACACCCTTTTATTTTCATTCATGGGGTTGAACGAAGTTCGTGGAAACTGCTCAGCCTCAGGGCTTGCGCCACAGCGTTTTCGCATAGCGCGATTGCGGGTTCGAGGAAAATACCGGCTCGTATCCAATCGAATGCAGGTCATCCACTTCCTGTCCACGCAGCCGCGCGGGGGTGATGACATATACTGGGTTATCCCATTTCCCCGCCTGTTTCACCAGGTCCCAGGTAGCGCCCCAGACTCGCCCTGCCGCTTCTGGCAAAGGATCGGTGAAGTCGAGATAGTATTTGTAGACATAGCCCTCGTATGCCGGGTACACAAGTACGCTGCTGCCGGGCTGCCATTCACGTAAGATGTTCTCCACCACGGCGCGTGAAGCGCCTTTATCATCCTGCTGGTAGCCGCGGATCGCGGGCACTGCTGCCAGAATCAGCACCAGCGCAGCCAGGAGATACCCGGTTGCCCGAGCGGATTCCGATCTAGGCCTGATCGCCCCGGTGGCAGCATCTGCAACAGCAGCCGCTCCAGCCCCCGCCGCCATGCACAGGGCGGGCAACAAAAAGATCCACTGCCGCGGCGCGAAGAAGTAGTGCCCAGCCACGTCAGACAGCAGTATCGCCGCCATTTGCAGCACTGCGCTCACCAGCAGTCCTGCTGCTGGAGAAAACCAGGCCGTTCCCAAACGCGGCCCCTGGCGGAAAAGAAGCATAGCGCCGGTAATCGTCAGCACTGCCAGCAGCAGTCCCCAAAGCCAATCCCAGCCCGGCTGTGCCGTATAGTACGGCAGCCAGCCCAGCCCCGCCAGGATCGCCGCGACCGGCGACTCTACCATCGCCATTAGCGGAATAGCAAACATGTTGCTGGCTGAAAAGGTCACGTAGCCGGCGAGGAAGGCCAGTAAGATGACCAATCCCGAGGCAATGAGGCCCAATCGCCGGGTGCGCGCCAGCGCGCCGCGAAAGCCGAACTGTGCCAGCCAAACCGCGCCGTTCGCCAGGCAGAGCAGTACGTAGGCGTGGAAGTATACCCCGACCACTGCCGCAAGCGTAAACAGCGCCCAGCGGCGTACAGTCGGCTGCTGTACCGCATCCCACAACAACAGGGTCGCTAACAGGTAGAAGAAGACCAGCGAGGCATAAAACCGCAGCTCTTGCGAATACTGGATGTGCAGCGGCACAAGCGCCAGGATCAGCATACCCAGCAGGGCCGGCGTGCGTGAAAGAAAGCGCCGGTACAGCGCGTATGCCAGCGGCAGGCTGAACGATCCCCAAAGTACGGCAGGCAGCCGCAGCGCGAATTCGCTCGTATTCACCCGGCCCACCAACCACACGATCAGGTAGTCGAGCGGCATCGCCAGCACGTGCGAACGCACCACGCTCAACATACCACCCAGAGTCTCTGCCCGCGCTGCAAGCGCCACTCCTGCTTCGTCCAGCCAGAAGCTGACATCACCCAGGCGGTAGAGACGCAGTGCCAGTCCTAGCAGGAAGATGGCGAAAGGCAGCAGGGCAGTTCGAGTGCGATTCATGGCCTAACCTTTATTCCCGATGATGATTTGAGGTTACGTTTCTACTCGCATTATTTTATGATGGTTGTTTGTGCGGTATCG
The DNA here is from genome assembly GCA_023434145.1 of Chloroflexota bacterium. Classification (GTDB taxonomy): domain Bacteria; phylum Chloroflexota; class Anaerolineae; order Anaerolineales; family Anaerolineaceae; genus DSYU01. Next base: position 14,751 of record JAEYTI010000077.1, read on the forward strand.
TCGCACAAACAACCATCATCAAAAATCTTGGGATACGTTCTTATCAAAAATGCGTGACCGGGTTTGCCCGGTCACGCATTGATTTCACTTTGCGCGATTAGTCCGTAATGGACTTGTAGGTGAACGATCCATACCCACCAGGGATTACCGAGCCAGATGGCTGGACAATCTGGAAGTACCATGTGTGGGTCGTGATTGTCTCTGAACCGAAGGCCCACAGATTGAACTCGGCCTTTTCCCCAGGGTTCACGCCTTTTTCGATCATGGCATCTTGCTGCACGGTTACTTCGCCCTCAAAACCGGTAATCACCAGGCGGCAGCCGGGTTCCCAGGCGATGGTTCCGTTGTTTTCGAAGCCCATTGCAAGGCTAAACCACTCATTCGGAAGATACTCTCGCTTGTTCCCCGGGTAGGTGGTTGCGTAATTAAACTTAGCGCTCAGGCCGCCAACTGTCTGATTGGTTGGGGCAGCGGTAGGCTGGGCCTGCTGGGTCGCTGCGGCGGGCTCCAGGGTGGGCGTCGGCGGCATTGGGGTAGCCGTTGGCGGAATGGGGGTGTTGGTGAGAAGCAGTGTCGCGGTGGGGTTCAGCAGCGCTTGCTCGGTCATCTGCGCCGAGAGCGTGCTCACAGCAGCAGCCACAACCGTAGCCGGGTCCATGGTGGGTACAGCCGTCGGCTGTTCGGTGGGCAGTGCCGTAGGCGCAGCGCAGGCAGCCAGCAGGCTCGCAAGCGCGATGAAAGTTATGATCCTACCAAAGAGAAAGTGTTGTTTCAGCATGGTTTCACCTATTATGGAATTTCGGGCTGTATCATACCACATTCCGGAGAAACCAACTTTTGCATACGCCCATTGCGCCCATTGGGTAGCTCCCAGTTTGTTGGTGCGTTGGGACAGGGGAACTT
>JAEYTI010000086.1 GCA_023434145.1 Chloroflexota bacterium
CACACACAACGAGGTAAATCTAAATTACTATGAGCAAGCGATGCCCCGGGGTTCGCGGGACATCGCTGTTCTTTCTGTATTGAGACTTACGGGTTGACGAGTTCCAGGTTGTACAGGCCCGCGATGCTCCAGCCGTCGGTCAGATCCAGCGGCGGAACGGGCGGGTTGGTGCCATCACCCTCGTGCGGGAAGTTGGTCCACACGCTCTCGTTCACGGTGTGGAACGACTGCGGGCGATACATCAGGGTGAAGGAAGGAACCTCGGTCAGGTAGATCTCGACCAGCTCGGTGTAGATTTCCTGCAGCGCGGCTTCGTCAGTCTCGTTCGGGATCTGGGCGAGCAGCTCGTCTACACGGGCATTCTCGTACTGACCCCAGTTGCCGTTCCAGTTGCTGGCCATGCCAACATACTCAGAGCTCAGCAGGTGGCGAATGCGGCTGTAAGGCTGCGTCGGGCCAGCGCCGTCGGACCACATCATGAAGATGTCATAGCCCTCGGGCAGCGGAGCATCGGACTTGGTCACGACCGTCTGGTACACGGACCATTCGGGGTAGTTGGTGGTGATGTCGATACCGATTTCAGCACCGGCGGCGGCAACAACCTCAATCGCGGCTTGCCAGTCGGACCAGCCATTGGGGGCTGTCGCGATATAGCTCAGCTTCTGGCCGTCAACTTCGCGCCAGCCATCGCCGTCGCTGTCAACCACACCAGCCTCATCGAGCAGCGCCTTGGCGCCTTCGATGTCCTTACCAGCCCACTGCAGATCCTTCACGGCTTCTTTGTCGTAGAGGGCCTGTTCGCCAGGGGTGGGGTTCATCAGCGAGCGCGGAACCTGGGTGAAGGTCGGCGACTGATTGGTCATCGCGTTGGCGAAGATGGTGTCATAGTCCACCGCGATAGCGATGGCCTTGCGGACCTCGACCATATCGAGGCCGGGCGAATTCAGATTGTAGTAAGCGGTCGGGAGGCTCGCGCCGATGCCGTAGGGGGCTTCGGGGAGGTAGGTCGAGATGGGCAGACCCTGCTCGAGCCACAGATCCTGAACGTTGGCGTTGAACTGCTGTGACACATCCACCTCACCAGCCTGGAGGGCGGTGGTACCGGCGGCATTGTCCTTGAAGATCACGTGCGCCAGGTACTTCGGAGCGGGCAGCTTGCCCCACATGGAAGCATCCTGACCCCAGTACTCTTCGTTGCGGATCATGACGACCTTGGTGTCATCAGTGAAGTACGGGCCATAAGGGCCGGAGTAGACAACGTCCTCAGCCGGGTCGGCCATGAGCGCCTGGGCGTCGCCACCGGTGCGTTCTTCCAGGGCCTCAGTCCAGGCCTTCTGGATGACGTAGTTGGCGGTGACATACGCGCTCACGTTGAGCGGGTTGACAGCCTGGCCATTCTCGTCCAGCTTGGCCTTGATCACAACGGTCTGGGCATCGACGGCTTCGATGGCTTCGATGAAGTCAACGTTGCCAGCGCCGGTGCCGGTGTTGTACTTCACATGGGTTTCCCAGGTGTAAGCAACATCATCGGCGGTTACGGGGGTGCCATCGCTCCACTGAGCGGCTTCCTTAATCTTGAAGGTGAGCTCGGTGCGATCTTCGTTCCAGGTATAGTCGCCATCGGCCAGCAGCGGATAAACCTGACCGTCGAGCATGTTATACAGGTACGGGGTTTCGAACATCGTCACGCGGGCGTTATCACCCTGAGAGATGGCCATCGCATTGTTGTTGCCAGAGCCGTAGGGGTTCCAGCCAACAACCGAACCCCACTGCTGACCGTTGAAGTACAGGGTCTCGTTGCGGGGCAGCGAATTGGGGTCCGCGGGGCCAGCGGCTTCGGTGGGCTCGGCAGGGGCTTCGGTGGGCTCGGCGGGAGCTTCGGTCGGCTGGGCGGGAGCTTCAGTCGGCTGGGCCGGGGCTTCGGTCGGCTGAGCGGGGGCAGGGGCATCAGTCGGCGCCTGAGTAGCAGCCGTGCACCCCAGCAGCGCAGTCGCTAGTAGAACTAGCGCGACTGCAACACTTAAATACTTGTGCAGAGTGACTTTCATTTTCCCTTTCTCCTTGAAGAACACTTGTTTTTGTGAGAATCGACCCACGGTTCTCACTTGAAAACGCTTACGAAAGACATATACCTGTAAGACGAACCCAGCCAGCCCGAAGGCTGCCGGAATTCTACAAACTTAGGTCGTACGATTTGGTCTTGCACACCGGACCAATCCATCTTTCTTTCGCCGGGAAAATTGATATCAAGAAGGTTTTGGATCTGTTTGGAACACCCCTGTGCCGATTCAGGCACATCCACGATCATCGTAAAGCACTTGTTGGCGTCGTGAGTTGATTTGTGTTGTGATCAAGTGATTTCAGAGGACTGAAAGTAATATAACACCAATTTCAGTGATTTACAATGGATTAGGCGCAAATTCGTGGAAGCGCTCCCAAGAATTATTTTACCACTTTTTTCCCTTCAAACATACAAGGTCTTTTGACTTTTTTGGGGAAATTGCCGAATTTCCATTCTTTTTCCATTTTTTCCTTTGCGGAACAATGAAAATACTGCCTTGCGAACAGGTGCATTTCACTTTGGGGGAAGTTTGGGGTAGCAAGGTGATGATGCTGAGCGTCATCACCCTGCTACCCCAAACTGAAATACACCCTTTGCTAACGGGCGCATTTCAGTTTGGGGGAGGTTTTGCGGTAGCAGTCTGGTGATGCTGAGCATCACCAGACTGCTACCGCAAAACTGAAATACACCCTTTGCAAACCTCTTAATTGACTCCAGGGATTACTTCTGTATAATTCTAAAGGAGGGGGCTCCATCCTTCAAACTTCATCCCGCAAAACTTTATATCGCAGGTTCACGAGGCTACCAATGCAGAAACCTATCAAGGTCTGGAAGGCGCTTTTGCGCTGCGCGCTTATTGTTCTTACCCTTATGCAGGGCTTCAGTTTCTCTCAGGCGGTGGCGCAGACGCCAGCCGCCGGTGAAGATTTTTCTATCTACCTGGCGCAAAGTACGTTTGATCCGCTGCAGTCGCTGCCAGAAGTACCACAGTCGCTCAACTACAGCGCGGCAGAAGCAGCAGCCAACGGCGTATACATCGTACAGTTTGAAGGTCCGATAGAAGATGCCTGGCTCGAGCGCCTGGTCGCCGCAGGCGGGCACGTTGGTCCCTACCTCCCCAACTATGCCTTCGTGGTCAAGCTCGACGCCGCTTCGCTGAGCAGGGTCAGCGGAATGCCCGAAGTGCGCTGGGTAGGCCCTTACCAGGCTGCCTATAAGCTGGCCGCGAATGTCACCCCCGATGATACGCGCACCTACCGCGTGCTGGTAGCTCCCTGGGCAGATGCAAACCAGACCACCCGCGTGATGTCATCCTTTGCGGCAGGCCCTGTGAAAAACCACACCCTGGCGGTCAATGAGATTCAAGATTCCGGTATCGCCCGGGGCGAGCAGATGATAACCGCCGACCTGAACGGCACCGGTTTAGAGCAAGCCGCCCGGGTTGGAGATGTACTGTGGATCGAGCCAGTGTATATAAACGAGCTGTACAACAACATTGGTGGCGGAACAATTATAGGTGGGCAGACCGCGTGGAATGCAGGTTACACCGGCGCGGGCCAGGTCATCAACGTTACCGACACCGGTCTCGATACGGGCAATGCCTTGACGGTGCACCAGGATTTTCGCGGACGGGTAGCGAACATTGCCTCCTGGCCGGTTGAGTATCTGAACTATGGCGGTGGCTGCTATATTGCCAACAGTGGCGCAGATGATGGAGCCGCCGATTGGGATGGTCATGGCACGCACGTCAGCGGCTCAGTGATGGGTAACGGCGCCGAATCAGGTGGCGCTATCCGGGGACCTGCTTATCAAGCTACTGTAAATTTCCAGGCCATCGAACAATGGACAGTTTTTTCTTCCGCCTGTTCGGGGTATACCGGGTACTGGCTCACTGGCATCCCCCAAAATGTCACACCATTGCTGCAGCAAGCTTATAACTGGGGCGCCCGCGTACAGAATGAAAGTTGGGGCGGCGGACCTGCTGGGGTATACGATCTACAAGCTTCACATTTTGACAGTTTTATCGCCTCTCACCAGGATTTTGCTGTGTTCGTAGCAGCCGGCAATGCTGGTATTGATAAAGACAAAAATGGCTATGTCGATACGGTCTCGATTAACTCGCCCGGGGCAGCGAAAAACGTAATCACCGTCGGGGCGTCGGAAAATGAACGTATTGAATTTACCTCCACGTATTCAAATGACTCGCGGTTTCCAGCCGCCCCCACGGGAACAGATCGGTATGCGAACAGCCGCCAACACATGGCCGCCTTCAGCAGCCGCGGCCCAATGAACGATCAACGAATTAAACCAGATCTGGTTGCGCCGGGTACCTTCATCCTTTCCACCAAATCAAGCCAGACATCTGACTACGGGTGGTACCCATATAATGATGATTACACGTACATGGGCGGCACTTCCATGGCGAGCCCGCTCGCCGCTGGAGCCGGCACGCTTGTGCGCCAGTACTATGCTACCCGTGAGGGTTGGGCAAACCCTTCGGCCGCATTGGTCAAAGCAACGCTGATCAATACCGCGGTCGATATCACTGGGTATGGAAACACAGCCCAGGAAGCCGGACAGCCGATCCCCAATGTGCACGAGGGCTGGGGACTGATTAACGTTGGTGCCGCCACAACCCCGGGCCGCAAATTTGTAGACCACGCCACAGGCCTGAGCACCGGGGCAACTCACACTTACCAGTACACGATTGCTGCGGGCAAACCATTCAAGGTCAGCCTGGTTTGGAGTGATGCCCCCGGCACATCCAGTAGTGGAGCTGCGCTGGTCAACAACCTCAACTTGAAGGTTACTGCGCCTAACGGAACCACTACGTACCTGGGTAACAACTTCAGCGGTGGATGGAGCACCACCAGCATCACGACAGACTCCATCAATAACGTAGAGAACGTGTACATCCAGTCACCGGTAGCAGGCACGTGGAAAGTAGAAGTAATCGGCGCGAATGTACCTCAAGGTCCGCAGCGCTATGCCCTGGTGGTAGATGGTGGATTCCCACCTGAAGCTTTTAACAAGACCTACCCTGGAAGCAGCGCTACGATCCCAACCCAACGCACATCAATTGGATGGAACGCAAGCGCCTTTGCTACGAGTTACGAATATTGCTACGACACAACCAACAATACCACTTGCGACGGTGTGTGGACGAGCACCGGCACAAAAACCTGGACTGTACTTCAGGGGCTGGCAGATGGCACGACTTACTATTGGCATGTCCGCGCAAAAAACGCCTACGGTACAACGTATGCAAACAACAACGCCTGGTGGAACTTCCGAGTCCATGTCATTCCGCTACCGTTCGACAACTACCTGCCAGTGTTGAGAAAATAAGCATAACTGCCGGTTGATCCTATTTCCGGCAGCCCGTAACCCAACCGCCCTTCTCACCGATCCATTGAGAAGGGCGGTCTGGTTGTGCATGCCAGATGACGCCCCTGCCGCTATAATGATGCATACGTTTAACACTCCAGGAATTATTCATGAACCCGATCCTTCCCATCCAGCATTTTGTCCCCGACGCAGAGGCGCGGCAGTTCGGCGACCGCATGTACATTTACGGTTCCTACGATATCAGCGGGCGTACGAGCTACTGCAGCTGGGAGTATCATACCTTTTCCTCCGCCGACCTGATCCTCTGGGAGCACCACGGCGAGAGTTTCCGCTCATACGGGCCAAACACCAGCGTTCCCTGGTCGAATGCGCCGCTGTATGCACCCGACTGCATCTATCACAATGGGCGCTATTACTTGTTCTTTTGCAACGCCGACCGTTCAGAAGGTGTGGCGGAAAGCCTTTCTCCCGCCGGACCCTTTGCCGATGCAGCCCCAATCGAGGGCGCGAATGGTGACGCGATTGACCCGGCCGTGCTGGTGGATGACGATGGGCAGGTGTATTACTACTGGGGCCAGTTTCACCTGCGCGGGGCAAAACTGCGCCCCGATTTGCGCGCGATCGAGCCGGATACGTTGAACACCAGCGTGATCACCGAAGCGGAGCATGGATTCCACGAGGGCGCATCGATCCGCAAGCGCAACGGCATCTATTACTTGGTCTACACCGATATCAGCCGCGGAAAGGCCACCTGCATGGCCTATGCTACCAGCAGTTCGCCGCTCGGGCCGTTCACCAAGGGCGGCATCATCATTGACAACACCGGCTGCGACCGTGAAAGCTGGAATAACCACGGTTCTATCGCCGAATTCAACGGCAAATGGTACATCTTCTACCATCGCGCTTCGCAGGCCAGCAACTTCAACCGCCGCGTCTGCGTCGAGCCGATCTATTTCAATGAAGATGGCAGCATCGGAGAAGTAGAGATGACTACCCAGGGCATTAGCAGGCCTCTACCCGCCGCGCAGCCCATCGAGGCGTGGCGCGCCTGCCTGCTCAACGGGCACGTTCGCACCGCGGCAGATGGACCGATAGAAAGCGACCCCACCGTCCGCGAGCACCTCACACTGATCCATCACGGCGACTGGGCTGCCTTCAAATACGTTGATTTCAACGCGCAGCCGGTGAAAACGTTCCACGCACGCGCCGGCAGCCTGGCCTATGGCGGGAAGATTGAGGTGCGCCTGGACGGGCCTGATGGTGAGCGAATTGGCACTTGCGAGGTTCCACGCACCGGCGGCTGGCAAAAATGGATCACGTGCACCTGCCCCGTTCCACCCGTGCAGGGCGTGCGGGCAGTGTTCCTGGTGTTCAAAGGGCACGAGGCGCAGATCAACGAGCAAATGCTGGTATTTGACCCCTACCGCCTGTTCGATCTGGACAGCTTCTGGTTTTCGTCGTAACAAGTATCTTCGTAACTGTTCAGCCCTACCAGACTGCCGTGAAGGAAACGCTCCCTACGGGAGCCTAAAGAAGGT
>JAEYTI010000158.1 GCA_023434145.1 Chloroflexota bacterium
CAAAATACTGCTACAATTTGGCTGTCCATGCGTTCCTCCGGTTCAGTTTTGGTTTGAGCACCTACACTTTACCAGAAAACGCATGGATCTTTTATCCCGCTACGACAAGGTAGCAACTTGGGTTAACTATTTATCGCAGGCGGAACACCTGCTTCCTCAGTATATCCATCTGGCGCTTACTTTCCTTCCGCGCCTCCTTCAACTTCGTCAAATCCGGCCCAAACTCCTTCAAGGTGTTGATGATCACCATTTCGGCAGCGACATACGCATCCCCAACTTCGGCCACCTCGGAAGCGATTTCCTTTGGGATTGTTGTCACCCCGTTTACATCTGCATGGATAAGATCATCAGGGTAAATCATTACTCCACCTACTCTTACTGGAACATGTACATCTGGTGTATGGCAGTAGCCATGCGCACAAATGGTTCCTCCGGTAAACACAGGGAAACCGATCCTTCGCACCTGGTCTAAATCCCGTCCTGCGCCAGATGTAATCAAACCAACCGCACCATACACCAGGTAGGTGGTGCACATGATCTCGCCAAAGGTGGCCGATACCGCCGGGTCATCGAGATCCTGGAAGACGACGATGGGCGGCCCGGCCAGCTCGGAGAAGCGCTCCACCTGCACCTCGATGTTGTCGTACACGTCTGTGCCGGGCGGCGGCGGGTCCGAGGAGCGGAAGGTGGCCGTTGCGGCAAACCCCACAATGGGCGGCATCTCGGGGAAGCAGGCGCGGATTCGGCCATCCATGTAGCCGCTGCTGCGCGGGCGGATGTCGAACAGCTCGATGATGTTGCAGATGGTGGGGGTGTCAAAAGCACGCAGTTTATCCAGCACGTTCGTTGGTATCATGCAAACCTCCAAAGATTGGAACCACAGAGAAACCAGAGATAACAGAGAAGAGAAGAAAGAAATTAAAAGCTTTTTTTGTTACTCTCTCCTGTTTCTTCCCTCCGTTATCTCTGATCTCTCTGTGGTAAAGCTCTTTACCAGCCGCTGGTCACGACCGCCATTCTTTTAGCCCATTGTTGAACAGGGCTTCCAGCTCGTCCTCGCTCAGGAAACCATCCGAGGCCGATGACGCGCCGATTTTGTACGACGCGAACACCATCGCTTTGCGCAGCGCCAGGTACGGATCGCGGGTTTTGGCGTAGTAATGCACAAAGGCCGAGAACTGCGCATCGCCCGCGCCGATGGTGTTGACCACCGGGCGCGCGCGCACTGCCGGAAACCGCTCGATAAAATTATCGCCCTTCACTGCCAGCAGCGCCCCTTCCGCGCCCATGCCGATGACCAAAATCTCGGGGCTGTAGCGATTCCACACCCGCTTTGCCCACTCCTCCGGCGGAACGGGCAGCCATTCGTGGCTCATAAAGAGGATATCAGCGGCGCGCATGAAGTCCTTGTTGTACGAGTCGTCCAGGTCGGTGAGGGCGTGCACGTCGGTGGCAATGGGCTTGCCCGACTTGCGCGCCGGCTCGAGGAAGGGGCGTGAGAAGTTGATATTGCACAGCACCAGCACATCACAGCCATTTTGGGCCGGTTTAAAGCGCCCGGCGGGGAACTCGGTCTCCTGAATGTCCTTCAGGTCCACGTTGATCTGCCGCCGACCTTCGCCGTCGTAGAGGATCACCGACTGCGCGGTTTCGTCCACCACGTCCAGCACGTCGCGGCCTGAGATGCCATCGCGCACAAGCGCCGCGCGGACAAATTCGGCCAGCGGGTCGCGCCCGATCAACGAGAGCAGCCGCACCTCGTCGCCCAGCATGGTCAGCGCGCGGGCGATGTTGTAGCCCACGCCCGAAACCGCCGTGCACAGCCCAAAAAACGGGTAGCGCACCGGCGTGTACGGAATGGGAAAACTCTCAATCCGCAGCGTGGTTTCGATATTGATCAGCCCGGAGACGAGAATTTTGGGCATGTTAATCCCTCAAGCGTTTGCGCAGGCTGGCTTTCCAGTCTTCCGATAGCGCCGGAACTTCCACCAGCGCGCGCAAATCCTCCAGCCTGCTTGGGTCCAGCTTCAAAGCCCACGCGCGCGCAATGCTCCAATCGGGGTGCGCGCGTTCCACCAGCTCCAACGGCAGGCCGGCTTCCACGTAGCCTTCTTGCAGCACGCGAAAATACCAGCCCACCCGCCCGCTGTGAATCGCGCGGTCCATCAGCTCGGTGGAATGCCAGCGGCGGTTGAGCTTGAAGCACGGCCCGCGCGGCTGGCTGACCTGCACGATCACCTCGCCCGCACGGTAGACATCACCGATGCAGGCGGCATCCTCCAGCAAACCTTCTATGGTGAAGTTCTCGCCAAAGGCCCCGCCTGTCATTGTCTCAAGGCCGGGGGTTTCGCGCCAGAGCGGGTAGTGCTCAGAGGGGTAGCAGTTGGCGGCCTTGTCCGGCCCGCCGTGAACGCGCTTCGCGGCCTGCGCGTCACCCTCCAAGCCGTTGACTTTCAGCCACACCGGCCCGGTCACGGGGGTTTTGGCAATCGCCGACCGCCAGGAAGGAAGATTATCGCCCTCAGCGGGATAGGTCTTTGGCTTGCCCACCTGGATGGAGATCAGCTTGGCATTTTGCATAACACCTCAAAATTAATAATATGTTTTCAACAAACCCCCGATCGGGGTTTGTTGAAAACATATTATGTATATTCTTCCATGCCCGCTCTGTATGCGGATTCGTCGCCGTTCTTCAGGCCGTCCAGCGCCTCTTCCAGGGCGAAGGTGCCGCGGTGGAAACGCGCACGCGCCAGCATTGCCGCCAGCTTTTCCGCGTCTGGCTGGTAACGGACGGCGATCCGCGCAAACAGATCCTCACCCGTGGTCGAAATGGATGCCAGATCGTATGCCGGGTCGCCGGGCGCGCAGGATGAGAAGTCGATCACGCCGGTGACGCCCCCCTGTGCCGGGTCCCACAGGATATTGCTGCCGCCAAAGTCACCGTGGCGTAGCACCGGGTCGAAGCGGTGGAGCGCTTTCTCGTCCAGGTACGCCTCAAAGTGCTGGCTGACGGCTTTACGCGCATCGGGCCGCATGGCAGGGAACAGCTTTTCGCGCACATCGCTGTACATTTCCTCCCACTGGTCGCGCCCATCGCGCGCGCGGTTCGATCCACCCAGCAGTTCCACGGGCAGCACGTGCAGCGGCATGGCGTGCAGCATGCGCAAAAAGTCTGCTAGCTGTACGGCAATCCGATCGAGTACGTTGTCATCGGTGATCGATGCCACTGCCTCGGCGGAGAGTGCCTCGCCGGGCAGGCGCTTATAACCGATAAATGCCAGACCCGGCACCGGCGGCTCGATGCGCTGGTATTCAACGCTCGGAACGGCCAGCGGCAGGAGGTTTTTCAGCGCCTCCAGCAAGCGTGTCTCGGTAACCATCTGCTGCACGCCTTCGCGGTAGCGTGGAAAGCGAAATACCCATTCGTGGTTAACAATCACCACGTCATTAAACTGCCCGTTCTGCTCTTCGACCTTCTCAAACAACAGGTTGTGAGCGGCTGTGCGGATCTGCGAGAGGTATAGGAGTGTCGTGCTCATAATATGTAGACACTATTGTAGCATAGGGAAGTTTGTTCCCATACTTTTCTCCCGCCCTGGGTGCGTTACAGTTTCTTTGCCACTTTGTAACCGCTCAGACGTCAAAAAATCCCTGCCTACTGGTGCCCGACGATCTTGTGCGGTACGTACGGCTCTTCAAGGTAGGCAACGTCTTCTGGTGAGAGCCGCACGGAAAGCGCGCCGACCGCGTCTTCCAGGTGCGCGTTCTTGGTCGCTCCGATGATGGGCGCAGTCACCGGCTGCTTTTGGAGCAGCCAGGCCAGCGCGATCTGCGAGCGCGTGCAGCCGTACTTTTCCGCGGTTTCTGCCACACGCCGAACTACCTGCCGGTCCGTTTCTTCGGTCGAACCGTACTTCCCATTCGCGATTTGATCAGTTTGAGCGCGCAGCGAGCTATCCTGTGACCAGTCACGCGTCAGCCGGCCTGAGGCGAGCGGGCTGTAGGGGATGCAGCCGATCTTCTCCGCACGGCACAGCGGCAGCATCTCGCGCTCCTCTTCGCGGTAGATCAGGTTCAGGTGGTTCTGCATCGAGACGAAGCGAGTCCAACCGTGCTTTTCGGCAGTGTACAGCGCCTTCTGGAACTGCCACGCAAACATGGCCGAAGCGCCAATGTAGCGGACCTTCCCCGCCCGCACCACGTCGTTCAGCGCTTCCATCGTTTCCTCGATGGGGGTTTCGTAATCCCAGCGGTGGATCTGGTAGAGATCGACGTAATCGGTCTCGAGCCGCTTCAGGCTGTTGTCAATCTCGCTCAGGATTGCCTTGCGTGACAGCCCGCCGCCGTTTGGCCCTTCGCGCATTTTGCCGTGCACTTTGGTGGCGATAATCACTTCGTTGCGCTTTGCAAAGTCCTTCAATGCCCGGCCCAGGATTTCCTCGCTGACGCCAAGTGAATAGACGTTGGCCGTGTCGAAGAAATTGATCCCCATCTCCAGGGCCTTCTGGATAACCGGGCGGCTGTTCTCCTCGTTGAGCACCCATTTGTGCACCCAGTGCTCCGCATCCCCAAACCCCATGCATCCCAGGCAAATGCGCGAGACCTGCATACCGGTGTTCCCCATACGAGCGTATTCCATGAAATTCTCCTATATTGATAGTTTGTTGGATCGTTTTTTGGCCACATAAAACGATCCAACAAAGGTTCGAATAGCTTTTCCGTGCTATGCGAAGCTGCAATCTGATTCTACAGCATTCACGTGGTAACCTGTCGTGCTTTTCGATCCAGGTACAAAATAAACAACCCGCTTAGCAGGGTTAAGAATGCACCTGCCCACGTAGAAAGCATGGGGATCTCCTGAAAGAGCAGCAGCCCCCACATCACACTGATGGGCAGCGATACGTACTCAAACGGCGCTGCCACCGAGGCTTGCGCCAGGCTGTAGGCGCGCGCCATGAAGTACGTCCAGCCGGCCCAAACCAGCCCCAGGCCCGACATAACAAATCCATCCAGCAGGGTTGGCATGGCCCAGGGCCGGAGGAAAAATGCTACGCTTGGGTGAGCGCCCGGAACCTCTCCAATCATCATCGCGATCGGAGCGATCACCACAGCCGCGGCAAGGTAAACGAGCGAGCTGTAAAAGGCCATCGTCGCGCCGCTATCAGTCGTTTGAAGTTTGCGCGTGGCTATGACCGTCAGCGCATAGAAAACCACCGAGATCAGCACGAATACGGAACCCAAGTTGAAGGCCGTCGAGCCGGGCCGGACGATAAACAGAACCCCCAAAAAACCAACCACCAGCGCTAGCCAGCGCTGCCAACTGACCTTTTCGCTCAGCATGAACACAGACAGAAGGGTGATCATCATCGGGCCTGAGAAGCGGATCGCCTCCACTTCGGCCAGCGGCAGCGCCGCCAGCCCCATCATCGCGGTAGTGTAGGAGAGGAACAGAAACATCCCGCGAATGGTCTCCAATTTTAACTGGGGTGTGGTTGGCAGCCCGCGCTTGCCCTCCATGCGGAAAAAGAGCAGGGTGAACGGCAGGGCCACCACGTTGCGGAATACCACCATCTGAATCACGGAATAGTCACTGCCAATCCACTTCACCACAATCCCCTGTAGGGAAATGATGAGCATTGCTGCCAAAAGAAAGCCGATGCCTTTCAGATTGGAATTTGCGTTCGTCACAGGCTCACCCATTGCGCACGTTTGCGCTGCGGGGCACATTCAAGCGCGCGGCGTTAGTTTGATCGTCGCAGAATGCGCCTGCGGAGTCAGGCATGCGTCGACGTATTCCTTCGGATAATGGCTGTACTTCTGGCGGTAGACGATGTCAATCTGCGCGTGGAGCGCGGCATCGTCCACCTCCACGAAGCGCACATCTTTCTCCACCCCGCTCGCCTGAATGCGCCCTTCGTGGTGCGTCAGCACGCCGCGGAACCAGTCGGAGCCGCGTCCTCTCACCGAGCGCACATACAGGTCATCGCCAACACGCACCACCCAGATGGTTCTGGATTTGCGCAGCGTGCCGTCGCGCCGCAGGCCGGCGATTTCCAACTCATCCGCCGAACCAATCTTCTCGAGTTCGTCACTCGTCCACGAGATGTTTGGTTGATTCATCGCGATATCCCCTTCTTAGATGGATCTTCGTACGACCCGCGGGCCGTACGAAGTATTGATCGCGTACCAGTCTAATAGCGGTCGCCGACCACCTTAACCTGCGCCATCGACTCGTCAATCTGGCGAAGATCACCTGGCGTGAGCGTGATGTTCACCGCGCCGTTGTTCTCGTCCAGCCGCTCCAGTTTGCGCGAGCCGGGGATGGGCACGATCCACGGTTTCTGCGCCAACAGCCAGGCCAGCGCAATCTGCGCCGGGGTGGCGTTCTTATCCGATCCAATACGCTCCAGCAAGTCCACCACAGCGCGGTTGGCTTTGATGGCTTCCTGGGTAAAACGCGGGTTGCGGCTGCGGATATCGGATTTATCGAAAACGGTGGTCTCGTCGATCTTGCCGGTCAGGTAGCCGCGGCCCAGCGGGCTGTAGGGCACCAGGCCAATGCCCAGTTCCTCCAAAGTGGGTAGAATTTCTGGCTCAATGTTCCGCCACCAGATGGAGTATTCGCTTTGCAAAGCGGTTACTGGCTGCACCGCGTGGGCGCGGCGGATCTGCTCCGCGTTTGACTCAGACAGCCCAAAGTGCTTCACCTTGCCCGCCTGGATCAGATCCTTCACCGCTCCGGCTACGTCTTCCATGGGCACATTGGGGTCTGGGCGGTGCTGGTAGAACAGGTCGATAGCCTCAACGCGCAGGCGCTTGAGCGAGGCATCGGCCACGCGCTTGATCTGCTCCGGGCGGCTGTCCAGGCCAACAGCCGGGCTCGGCCCCTTTTCTGGGTCGTGCTTGAAGCCAAACTTGGTGGCGATCACTACCTTGCCTTTGTAGGGCTCCAGCGCCTCGCCTACCAGCAGTTCGTTGGTGAACGGGCCGTACACTTCCGCGGTGTCGAAGAAAGTGACGCCGCGATCCACCGCCGCATGGAGGAAGTCGATCATCTCCTGCTTATCGGTCGGCGTGTCACCATGGCTCATCCGCATGCAGCCCAGCCCCATAGCCGAGACTTCCAATCCACTGATGCCAAGGGTTCGCTTTTGCATTTTTCATTTTCCTCTATAAATTCTTGGTTGGGTATGGTTGTGATTTGCCAACTCCGTTGGCAAATAACAACCATACCCATAAATCGCCTCAGGTGGGGCGCTGCGCCTGGCTAAGCATTTTCACCATGTTCGGGTCGCGGTGATCGAAGAAGCTGCTCGTTTTCGTGTCGAGCGTAGCAATCGCTGCCATGTCTTCAGCGCTGAGATCGAAGTCGAACACGTTGAAATTCTCCACAATGCGTTCCTTGCGAACGGACTTGGGGATCGCCACAACGCCGCGCTGGGTTAGCCAGCGCAATATGATCTGCGCCACGGTTTTGTTGTACTTCTCGGCGAGTGAAACCAGCAGATCATTCTGGAACATATTGTTGCGGCCCTCCGCAAACGGTCCCCAGGATTCGATCTGCACCCCATTTTCCTTCAGGAACTGCTGCGTTTCAATCTGCTGGTGGAATGGGTGGGTTTCGATCTGGTTGACTGCCGGAACCACCTCGTGGTGCATGATCATATCCATCACCCGGTCAGGTTGGAAGTTACTCAGACCGATGGCGCGGATACGGCCTTCGCGATGCAGCTCTTCCATCGCGCGGTACGACCCGTGCACGTCTCCGTAGGGCTGGTGGATCAGGTACAGGTCCAACATTTCGAGCTGGAGCCGCTTCATCGAACGGTCAAAAGCCTTGCGCGCTTTCTCATACCCGCCATCCGAAATCCACAGCTTGGTAGTGATGAACAAATCTTCTCTTGCCACAGCGCTCTTTTTGATCGCTTTGCCGACCGCCTCCTCATTCCCATATGCCGCCGCGGTATCGATCAGGCGGTAGCCGGTATGGATCGCTTCGGTAACACTACGCTCGCATTCTTCAGGATCGGGAATCTGAAATACGCCAAAGCCTAACAGGGGCATTTCCACGCCGTTGTTTAACGTTACTGTTTGCATCATTTCCTCTTTTGGATCTGTGTTGAAAACTGTACCTACTTCGTAGCAACGAATGAACCGTTATGGTGTCAGCAGCCTGGTAAACGAGAGCGAGGCTAAAGCCCAGGCACCGCTCTGCCGAACGTATACTTCGGTCACCACAAATGGATTCGTGACTTCGGTGCCACCAACCAACGCCACAAGACGAATTTTGTTCAAAAGGATGGCGGTGTTCGCGTCAACAAACGGCACGCTTACTTCCTGGATCTCCGCCTCCTTGTAGTGAATCTGGCCGCTTCTGATGACTTCTAACTCCTGTTCCTTGGAGAAGGTTGCGCCCATGTGGACAAAGACGGCATTTTCATGAAACAGAGCAGCCAGAGAATCGACGTTAGCCTCTGACATCCAGCGCCACTTGTCTTTCGAAAGAGTGATTACTTCAAGTTCCAGGTTTGGGTTTTCCATAACGCTCTCCTGCTGCCAATTTGAACTACATACAGGTATCACCGAATACCTGAATTTCATTATAGACACACGCGCCCTGGAGGGATAGAACGATCGTGGAGAAATATTGTAGAATCCTGCAAAAACGCTATCCCTTCAGGCCGGGTCAGGTGTAAAATCCTTTTATGGATACAACCAAGACAGAGCAAGAAGCACGAGACCTTGCGCGGATGCAGGCTAACCGCGAAGAGCTTGTGGAACGGATGATGCGCGCTATGCCACAAGATGGCTCCGCCTTTCCTCTGGAAGGGATGCATCTTTACCGTTCTTCTGTACCCTCGGAGCGGATTCACAGCGTGGGGAAGCCTTCCTTCTGTGTCATTGCCCAGGGCAGCAAGGAAGTGCTAGTCGGCAGCAGCCGCTACCGCTACGACCCGTTCCATTACCTGATCGCCACCCTGGAACTGCCCCGCGCCAGCCGTATCCTCGAAGCCTCACCGGAACGGCCCTACCTGACCCTGATTCTGGATCTAACTCCCGATCTGGTTGGCTCCGTGATGGTGGATGCCGGACCGGCTGCATCTTCCAAACAGTCTGAGACGCGGGCGATCGACGTAAGCCCGCTGGATGTGAACCTGCATGACGCCGTGGTTCGGCTGGTGCGGTTGATCGATACGCCAGCGGAAGCGGCGGTACTCCTGCCGCTGATCCAGCGCGAGATCGTCTACCGCCTGCTGATGGGAGCGCAGAGCGCCCGGCTGCGCCACTTGATGGCCCCCGGTGGGAATACGCCCCTCATCGCCAAAGCGGTCGAGCGGCTGCGACGCGAGTTCGACCAATCCCTGCGCGTGGAAGACCTGGCGCGCGATCTGGGGATGAGCGTCTCAGGCCTGCACCATCACTTCAAAGCCGCCACCGCCATGAGCCCGATCCAGTTCCAGAAGCAGCTCAGGCTTCAAGAAGCCCGCCGCCTGATGTTAAGCGAAAACCTGGACGCAGCCAGCGCAGCCTTCCGTGTCGGCTACAACGACGCCGCCCACTTCAACCGCGAGTATAAGAGCCTGTTCGGAGAGCCACCCCGGCGTGACGTGCATAGGCTGCGCTCTGATGTTCCTGTGGGCGCCGAGGCCTAGGATCAAAAAAAGAGCGCGGGATTTGAAAATGCGAGGTATTTTCAAACCCCGCGCTCTTTTATGTTGACTCACAAGGGTAATTCTTCAAATATGAATGAAAATTGGTAGCTGCGCAGCCCTGCCAGACAGTTACGCCTGAAGCGCTCCCTGCGGGAGCCGAAAAGGTTATGATGGAAGTTTTGAAAACTCGTATCGTTTTCAAAACTTCCATCATAACCCATGATAGGCGGGTGAAGCCCGAAATTCGAAATAAAATGCCCTGCGATCAAGCAGTTACGAAAATTGCTTATTGCATTTTCCCTTCAACGGATGTATGATCATATTACAACACAGACATACATATGTATATGGAGGTACGTATGCAATCGCAAAACGATGAATTGACCGGACTGCTTACCATGGCAGGATTTGTTGAGGCGCTGGATCAGACCCTGCGAACTGGCGGGGACTGGGTTCTGGCGGTAATGGATCTGGACCACTTCCTTTCGTTCAACGAGAAGTACGGGCACGTGGGCGGTGACGAATGGCTAAAAGGCATCGCTTCCTTGTTCGCGGATGCCTTTGCCGGGGAACGCGGCATTATTGGGCGTTATGGCGGGGATGAGTTTATGGCTGCCCTGCCCGCCCACGATATGATGGAGATGTATGCGAAAGCCGAGCAGCTCCGGTTGGGCGTGGAGCAGAACCCGCCCGCTATCCACCACGATGGACAGGAAGTGCGCCCGAACTACACGCTTTCCATCGGGCTGGCAGCGTACCCCTCGAACGCCAGTGATGCCAACGACCTGATCGACAAGGGCAAACAGGCACTCGTCCGCGCAAAGATTGCCGGGGGCAACCAGGTATGCTTTTTTCAGGAGACCGACACGCTGACCGGGATGCCCAATGCCTACGCCACCCAGCGCACCCTGGAAGAAACGCTCGCCGCCGCGCGGCAGAACCGCGAATCGGTCTCCGTTTTTTTGATCGACATCGATCGTTTTAAAGCGATCAATGATGAGTATGGGCGCCGGGCAGGCGATGAGGTGCTGCGCAAACTGACGCACATCCTCGAAAACAACTTCCAGGACATTGGCGCAACCGGGCGGCTGGACGGCAAAGAGCTAACCACCCTGGGGCGGATCGCCGGGGACGAGTTTATGATAATCTTGCCCAATCAGCGGGCGGATACCACATTTGTGCTGGCGGAAGAGGTGCGCCGGCTGGTGGAAGACAGTGTGGTGCACTTTTCCACCGGAAACACGAAAGGCGAACTGCGTTTCACGATCTCTGGCGGCGTCGCCACTTTCCCTTCTGATGCCACCGAGCGCGTGGACCTGCTGCGCAAGGCCGATGAGGCGCTCTATCGATCTAAGACCCTCGGGCGCAACCGCATCTCCCTGCCCGCCAGCGCCCAAATGATCACCAAGACCAGTTATTACTCGCAGATCCAATTGGAGCGGCTGGCCGGGTTGGCTCGCCAGATGGAGAAAACAGAAGCCTTCCTGCTCCGTGAAGCCCTGGATGATCTGCTGCGTAAATATGGAGACAGCGGCGATTAACAAGGCTTGCGCCAGTAGCTGGCTATTCGATACGAGTATCTGAAGAGATTGAGGGAGATGCGAACCATCTCCCTCAATCTCTATATTGATAACAACCCATTGGACGATTTGGGTTTTGCCGAAATCACAGGAGAGGGTTGCGCTGCAACTTTCCCCCTACAATCTCGGCAAAAGAGACGAATCAATTGGGAACATATGGTTCGTGAGAAGCGTCTTATAATACAGCGTTTGTTACACCCGGTGTAACACAGTCTTATCAACTTTAGGAGAATCGTATGTTTTCTAACAAATGGGGATTCCAACTCATTGCACTGCTCGTGGCCGCCGCTCTTCTCGCCGGCTGCGCTGGCGCAACGCCGACCCTCGAACCGACCGTGGACGTTCAGCCCACGCTTAATGCCCAGGCCACCAGCGTGGCAGCCACGGTTATTGCCGATTTGACGCAGAATGCGCCAACCGCCACGACAGAACCGACCGCAACCACCGCGCCTACGGCGACGGAAACGCCGCTCCCGCAGCCGACCAATACGACTGCGCCGGTTCTGCCAACCGCTACCAACACGATTGCCTGGCCTACCTGGACCCCCGGCCCCAGCGCCACGCCGCAGTTTAGCGCAACGCCAAATACCGTCGCTTGCACCGTCACCCAGACAGTCGATTTTGGTGATGACTTCCCCAAGGGCGCGGACTTTGATGGCAACTGGACGATCAAGAACACCAGCAACAGCACCTGGCAGGCTTCGGAAACCGATATCCGCTACATTTCCGGCACCAAGTTTCACTCCGGCTCAGACAACTACGATCTGAGCGCGGACGTTGCCGCCAACGGCTCCACCACCTTCATTGTCGATATGACCGCCCCCAACACGACTGGTCGCTATACGACCACCTGGGGCGTGGTGCAGGGCTCGCGCACGCTGTGCGTCCTCTCCATCACCATCGACGTAGTGGACTAGCTGACAATTTTGGCAAAAGAGTACACGCGCCGGGCATAAACTCCGGCGCGTGTTTCATTTTAAGTCGGTCGTGAAAGGTGCCCTCTGGGTGCCTTTCACAACCGACAACGTTTATGTGCAGCGCTACCGCAGCGGCTTTTTTCTGTACATTGCGGGCTTCGCCCGCCTGAAAAATCATTTTTGGAGTTTTGAAAAAGCAAAGCGTTTTAAAAACTACAAAAACTCTATATACGGCTCCCAAAGGGCGCGGCTCCCAAAGAGCGCGATACCATTGTGGCAGCCCGCCAGGGCTGAGCAGTTACTAAATAAGACCTGCTATTAGGAGTCAAGAGGCAGTTTTGGGCTGGCGGACTTCGTAGGGCCGGTTCTCTTTGAGGATGGTGTAAATGCGGATTAGCAGCTTGCGGCAGACCGCACCCAGCGCAGTGCCGT
>JAEYTI010000248.1 GCA_023434145.1 Chloroflexota bacterium
CGGCGTCCGCCGCAATCACCACCATGTTTGAATCGTTCTCAGATCAACGGAACATAGCAGCGGCGCGGCAGCTTTCCACAAGGTGCTGCCCGAGGGCGGTTTCATCCGAAAGGACGAAACCGCGATATCCGCGTGCCAGGGTGTCGTAGAGATAGCATACCTCCGAGCGTGTGGGTGTGGGGGCGATCGTCATGTGCTCCAACACCTGCCCGGCCATTATGCACGGGACGGTTAGCGAAGGCACGAGTGCCGAGAAGGACGCAGTCGCCTGCGCCATGCCCGCCATCCCCAACTCTGCGCCCAGATCGCCGCGGCACAGCCATAACTCGTCCGCGGATAGAGCGATCTGTGCAGCCTCTTCCACGGCGGGCCGGCGCTCCAGTTTGGCGATCAGGGATGCAGTCGGGCCAAAAAGCGCCCGGTAGCGGGCCATCTCGGCGGCATCGCGCAGATAGGAGATGGCAAAACGAATACGGGGATTCGTGCGGGTGCGTTCGAAGATGGCGCGGTCTTTTTCAGACAGCGCCTCCTGGCGAAAGTCAGACCCAATGAAGGTGATGCCCTTGTTGGGCGCGATCGGCCCGCCCTGTACCACACGCGCGGTGATGGCTTCCTTCTCAACACCGGTCACCTCCAGGCGGATTTTTGCGTCATTCAGCACAATTGTGCTGCCGGAGCGGGGCGCGGCGTGGAAGAAATCGGCGTGCGGCACGGGCAGCACGTTGGGCTCGTTGGCGGATTCTGCTCGGCGCAGGGTAATCGTCTGGCCTTCGCGCAGATCGAAGGCTGAGAAGGCACCCAGCCGCCATTTGCTGCCCTGCAAATCGAGCACAACCGGGAAGCGCGTGTCGAGGCGGGCGAGGAAGGGATCGAGTCGCGCCAGCCAACCCTCAAGCTGCGGCAGGGTGAGGTGCGAGGTGTTGAGCCGGAAAGCGGTTGCGCCTGCTTCGATCAGGCCGCGCCATATTTCTTCTTCCGCGCTGGCAGGGCCCAGGGTGGCGATGATGTCGTAAGGTTGAGGAGAGATTTTCACCCCTGTATTGTACCGGGGAAAACAAAAAGCCCCAACCGGCAAATGAATGCGGGTTGGGGCCTTGGTTTGCCTGGCTAGCGGGGCGGCTGGTTGGATCGCGGGCGGTTGTTTTGCCCGGGGCGCCGGTTGTCTGAGGGGCGGTTATTCCCCTGCTGACCATTCGCGGGCCGGTTGTTCACCGGGCGATCAGAAGCCAGACGGTCGTTGTTGGCGACCGGGCGGGCGTTCCGCTGCGAATTTTGCTCGCGCGGCGGATAAGCCGGCCTCGCTTGCGATTGAGAAGCAGGCCTCCCCTGCGTCCGGGGCTGGCGCGGGGGCCGGGTTGTCTGGCTCTGGCGCTCCAGCACCTCAGGGTCCGGGGTGAGGGCATCGAAGTCGGTGATCTTGCGGCGTTCCATCGTGCTGCCCAGCAGGCGCTCGATGGTGCGCAGCATGGGCATATCCTCCTGGGTGACCAGGGAGAAGGCCGTGCCAGAGCGGGCCATGCGCCCGGTGCGTCCAATGCGATGCGTGTAGGCTTCGGCGGTGTCGGGCATGTCGTAGTTGATAACGTGCGAGACTTGTGTTACGTCGATGCCGCGCGCGGCAATATCCGTAGCCACCATCACCTGCACGCGCCCGCTGCGGAAGCTGTCCATCGCCTCCTGGCGGCGGTTCTGCGAGAGGTTGCCTTGAAGCGAGGTGGCCGAAAGGCCAGACCTGCTCAACTGCTCGGCCAGCCGCTTGGCGCGGTGCTTGGTGCGGGTAAAGACCAGCACCTGGCCTTCGCCAGTTTGATCCAGCAGCAGGCGCAGCATCTCATTCTTACGGGTCTGATCGACCTGATAGATTGCGTGGCTCACCGTCTCAACTGGCTGCGAATGGCTGACCTCGATCATCGACGGGTCGCGCAGCATATCGGTCGCTAGCTTGCGGATCTCTGCTGGCATGGTGGCCGAGAAGAGCAGCGTCTGGCGGTTGGCAGGCAGGGCAGCGATGATGCGGCGGATGGCGGGCAAAAAGCCCATGTCAAACATCTGGTCGGCCTCATCGAGCACCAGAATTTCAATCTGGCTGACATTGGCGATTCTTTGGCCCATCAGGTCGAGCAGGCGGCCTGGACAGGCCACGGCGATTTCGACACCAGCCTTCAGGCCTTTAATCTGCGGCAGCTCGCTTACACCGCCGTAAATGGTCTGGCTGCGCAGGCCGGTCTGCTTGCCCAGTTGGGTGATGGCCATGTGGGTCTGTTCGGCCAGCTCGCGGGTCGGCGAAAGGATCAGCGCGCGCAGTTTGCCGCGCGGGCCTTTCATCAGGCGCTGGAGGATGGGCAGAACGAAGGCAGCGGTCTTGCCGGTGCCGGTCTGCGCCAGGCCCATCAGGTCGCGGCCCTCCAAAACGGGAGGGATGGCGCGAAGCTGGATAGGGGTGGGGGTGGTATACTCCGCGGCAGTAATACCCGCGCGAATCTGCGGGTGGAAGTTAAAAGATTCGAAGTTCATTCGCTTTCCTGTATGATGAAGGTGCCTTTAAGGTTTTCAGTTGCAATCAAGGTCCTGAAAACAACGAAAGAGACATATGGTTTTGCGCGGGCCGCGCAAAATGATTCATCAAATCAGTCAGCGCAAGAGGCTATCCGGCAGTCGTCTGGCGGTACCACAGCCCGGTACAAATAAGGTTGGGTATTGTGGTGTTTTGTTTGGGGTTAGCAACCAAAAACCACA
>JAEYTI010000345.1 GCA_023434145.1 Chloroflexota bacterium
TATAATTATTGTTTTCACGGCTTTTTGGTGTCCGGTGGGGTGGTACCACACCACGTTACACCAAAACGCCTTGAAACCAATATAATAAGGTCATTCCCTGTTTCCAATTAATCAACGGAGAGAAAGCGTAAAACCATTCATCATGGAACCTTTGCCAAATTTGCCCAAAGTATCGATTGTTACCCCTTCGTTTAACCAGGCCAAGTATCTGGAAGAGAGCATTCAGTCTGTGCTGGCACAGGACTATCCCAACATCGAATACATCATCGTCGATGGCGGATCGAAGGACAACAGCGTCGAGATCATCAAGAAATATGAAGACCGGCTGGCCTGGTGGGTATCGGAGAAGGATAAGGGCCATGCGGATGGCCTGAACAAAGGCTTCTCTCATGCCACCGGGGAGATTCTCGCCTGGCTCAACTCCGATGATACATATTCTCCGACGGCTGTTTCTGAAGCGGTGGCGTATTTGAAGGAGAATCCAGACGTAGGCATGGTTTACGGCGACGCAAACCTGACCAACGAAAGCGGCGAGGTCGTTGGCCGTTTTGCGTCCAAGCAAACCAGCTACCGGGCGATGCTGCGCGGTTCGGTGCACATTCCTCAGGCAACCACCTTCTGGCGCGCGGATCTCTGGCGGCAGGTAGGCCCACTCGATCTTTCTTTGTTTTTTGCCTTTGATTACGATCTTTGGGTAAAGCTGGCGAAAGTTTCGCGGATTGCATATGTGCCTAAGCTGTGGGCAAACTTCCGCTTGCACGACCTGGGGAAAAGCGTAAAGAATGATGACCGCTGCTACCCCGATATGATTCGCGTGTACGAGCGCGAGGTGGGCAAGGGGCTTTCGATTTTGCGGGTGCGGGCTGTTGCGCGCCGTCTGATCTATGCCTGGCTGCCCTGGCGGCTGCGCATCTGGCTGCGAAAAGTGGTGACGCGGTAGTGATCATAAAAAACGGATAACTTGCTTCGGTACGTAGGGGCTGTGTAGTGCATTTGCTGCGCGCAGCACATGCACTACACAGCCCTGCCGTTTGAAGAAATCACATACGCAGCAAGCTGCTTTTTGCGTACTCAAATCATGCCAATGCTGACCTGGTACACCGCTACGCTGACCAGCATGGAGATGCACAGCATCAAGCCGATTACCACGGCAGCGAGCTTCCACGAGCCGCTTTCCTGGCGGATGGCAGTGAGTGTTCCGGCGCAGGGGATGAAGAGCATCTGGATCAACAGGTAGGCGAGGCGAGCCGCCGGGCTGAGCACCAGCGCCACCTGCGCGGAGAGCTCTGGCCCGCCCGCGGCAACTGGGAAGAGTACACCCAGTACGGCGATGCTGTTTTCTTTGGTCACCAGGCTGGAGAGAAGGGCGACGATAAAGCGCCAGTCGTCCAGCCCGGCCCATGCGCCAATAGGAGCCAGCAACCGGCCCGCATAGGCTAAATAGCTTTCTTCCACGTGCCCGGTGGGGAAGTAACTGAGCGCCCAGGTGAACACCGAAAAGACCAGGATCAGCGTGCCTGCTTTGGCGAGGAACTCGGCGGTGTTCTGCCATACGTAGCGGCCCACGGCGCGCGCGGCGGGCATGCGAATGGGCGGCAGCTTGGGGATGGGCATCAGGCGGCGCCTGCGCTTCCCGATGCGGTTGACGAAGAAGCCGACGATGCCCAGCACCAGCAGGTTGACCGATATCAGACCCCAGGTGATCCAACCGGCGGCGGAGCCAAAAAATGCCGGGGTGAGAAAGGCGATCACCGCCAGGCGCGAGGTGCAGGGGATGAAGGGCACCAGCAGCATGGTCAGCAAGCGCGAGCGGCGGTCATCGAGGATGCGGCAGCCCAGGATGGCGGAAGTATTGCAGCCAAAGCCCATCGAAAGCGGGATGCAGGCATGCCCCGGCAGCCCGAGCAGGTACAGATAGCGGTCGGTGACGCGCGAGGAACGGGCCAGGTAGCCGGATGCTTCCAGTATCGCCAGGATGGTGAAGAAGATCAGCAGCACGGGGACAAAGGAAAGCACCGTGCCCGCGCCCGCCAGGATGCCATCCACAACGATGCCGCGCACCCATATGGGTGATCCGGCGAGGGCACTGGTCAGCGTGCTGTTTAGCGCAAGGATGACCGAGCGGTAGATCCACGCGGAGGCGGGTAGGGCGGCGGCGTAGGTAAGCCCTAGCGCCAGACCCAGGATGCCGATCAGGATCAGTAATCCCCAAAAGGGATGCGTGAGCACACGGTCGAGCTTACTGCTGTCAACCTGTGCGGAAAGGCGGGTAAGATGGAGACGGTAAAGCAGTGTACGGAGCATCGGATAACACTTTTTGTTGACACAAGAACTAATATTAGGGTTGCCTAAATTATAGCACAAAGCAGTAAGGAATCCATACTGAATGTCAGTGACTTTCCTCACCATTCTATGACCAAAGACCGGTGGTTATATTGCGCCAGAACAAAGAACCGGCGATTTATTGGATCTCCGGATTGGCATCCATCACCGCTTTTGCTGCTCTCCAAATCTGTGGCAGCGCATGAAGAACCGCTTGACTGCGATCCTTGAGGTCTGTGGGGCAACGGATGCCCAGATCCGCGAGCAGATGGAGCCAGTTGGGCTCATGCTGCTCGGACAGCCCCGGTGTCCCGTCTTGCGCAAGCACGATCATGCAGCGAGTATAGGTAACTGCCAGCCAGAACATCGCTTCGCGGTGATCGCCGTGTTCGATCATCTCCCGGCTGCCATCAATAGCGACTGGGCGGGCCTGCTCGCTAATATCCGCGGCAAACGAGAACGGCGTGCGGAGCACGCTGCTGGCGGAATTGAAAACCGCAATGAGAGGATCCAGATGGGCTTCCACCGCCGCCCGGGTCATCCATGCGCAGCCGAGCAGAT
The DNA here is from genome assembly GCA_023434145.1 of Chloroflexota bacterium. Taxonomy (GTDB): domain Bacteria; phylum Chloroflexota; class Anaerolineae; order Anaerolineales; family Anaerolineaceae; genus DSYU01. The sequence goes on from JAEYTI010000345.1 coordinate 2,884, forward strand.
CCAACAGCGCCTCGTAAAAATCCGCATGCCCATACGCAACCAGCAGATCGCGGACGGCAAGGTAACGCTTGCGCACGGTTGGGTTTCTGAGCCCTGCCGCCAGTAAAATGTGCGTGGTCACACCGGTTCCAAACAGCCACGCGATCACCTGGTCGTGGTAGGGGACTGTTTCCGCGATCGATTGAAGGTTGGCGCGGAGCTTGCCCTCGGCATGCTCGCAGCGCCGCACCACCCACGCTCGCTTTGCATAATTTCTGGAGACTTCTGCCTGGATTGTATGCAGGTGCCCGGTTGGGTCGGCGATGATGCTGCCGCCGCGCAGGCTGCCCGCAAGGTGCGAGACCCCAAGAACCTGTTCTGCTGTGCGAATCTGATCGGACGGTAGATACGAGGCTTCGATGATAAGATCCTGGTATACAATCTTCCCCAGCTTTTGCACCGGCGCGGGGGCACTCAGCACAATCATCACGTCTACGTCTGAGGTTATCGGGAGGGGCGCGTCGTCGGACAACCAGTTGATCGAGCCGTGGAAGAACGCGCCGAGGAATCCCGGCCTTTGGCCGGCCTCTTCCCGCACCCATTGTTTGACAATTTCCCTTGCTTCACGGATGATCATGCTTTTGCCTCTTGCGCATCCTGCTTTATTGACCGCATAGAACCACTCGGCGTCGATCGAACAGCGTTCCCGGTTGATTATAAATCTTCGTCGCTCTTTATGTATTTCAAGGAGTTTTGGTGTAACAGGGGGGGCCTGTGACACCAAAACTCCTTGAAACTACATATGAGCCATCTTCGTTTGTGCTTGCACAGGCATGGCTGATTGATAACCTGATATGCCAATCCAATTGCACAGGGTAAACCGGACAGCGCCTGTGGGAATTGTCCCCAGTGTTTTTTCTTCTTCAGATATGCGAATATTAAAATTGGGTGTTTTGTAAAGGCGGGGATGATTGTCACCCTCCTCACAAAACATGCACCAACCACAGTGATAGAGTCTTCTGGAGGATGCAATGGAGAGTCGAGCGAAATTATTTGGTCACGCCATACACCCGATGATGATTGTCTTTCCGCTAGGGCTGCTCGTGGCGGCGATCATCTTTGACGTTCTGTACCTGGTCACCGGCAACGAGGTTTTAGCGGCAGTTGCGTTCTACAACATCGCGGGTGGAGTCATTGGCGGGCTGCTGGCGGCCATCTTTGGATTCCGTGATTACGCGGCAATCCCACGCGGCACACGCGCCAAGCGCGTAGGCATCTGGCATGGTTTCGGAAACCTGGCTGTGATGCTTTTATTCGCGTTTAGCTGGCTGCTGCGCTACAGCGCCCCGGGCTATATTCCACCCACGCTGGCGCTGCTCGCATCATTTGCAGGGGGAACACTCGGTCTACTGACTGCCTGGCTGGGCGGTGAGCTGGTGGAACGCCTGGGTGTGGGTGTAGATCCGGGGGCAAACCTCAACGCGCCCAGCTCGCTGACCCACGATTCGGCGCATGAGGTGCAGGCGGGTGAGATGGCCGGCGTAACTGCAACAGGCGTTGGAGCAGTTCCCGTCACCGGTGAGAGCGATACCCACCATCATGAACATTCGGTCAACGACGTGCATACC
>JAEYTI010000349.1 GCA_023434145.1 Chloroflexota bacterium
ACCACGCGGGTGATTGCCAAGATGACAGCCCATTTACTGCGCCATCTGCTGCGTATCGATTTCGGTATTAATGTTCAAACCTTTGAAGTCGCTTCGGCTTCTTAGGAGTATTTCACATCAGACGTAAAGATATATATTTTTCTGAAATGGGATCAGCAGATTCCCATCTAAGGTTTCCATAAGCGCTGATCCCCAATTGGAGGAGTATTTGTTCTCTAAAGCCGAGTAAATATCGTTTCCTTCAACAGCCTTGAAAGTATCGGCAGTTCGATCAAAGCGTGCCAGGGCGAAAGATTTGCCCAGGTTAGCAGTAACCCAGACCTCGCCATTGCGCCCAATAAGAAGGTGTTGTGTGTATTGGATTTCCTTGCCACCGATCATGTGGTAAACAGCATGACTGCCAGTGGCGAGATTATAGCGTTCGATTGAAGGGAAATGGTTATAAATCGCCCAAATATCATCACCCCGCACTGCAATTTCTGTTACAGAATGGGCGGAGCCATGATTAGCTAATGGGAAATCATTGAAGGCTTTCCACCAGTGCGGTACGCTGCGGTTCCATTCGCGAATACCTTCAACGCGTGCCAGAAAACCCGATATCGTTTTCGGCATCGGCGAAGGGGCGAATGGAAGAAACGGCATTTGACATCGGGTGGTTGCCTGTAACCAGTTCGATAATACGACCACAGATACACATAGCGATATGACGAGAAGACAGCTAAATTTGATCATGCGCTTTTTTTTCATATGCCACAATTTTCCTTAATCGCCATTGAAAATTCCATTGAGATACTTTGGCAGTCTGGGCGACAGGGTCTGCCCCAGCTTTGGAAATCCAGGAACTTATGTAAGTCAGTAAATTTTAACAAAAGAATAGGAGAGGGCCAAAGGAACTCCGAGTAAGATAGTTGTGGCGCAACTCACCCTAGGAGGAGGAACCCGTGGCCCAACTCATTATCATCCAAGATGCTACACTGCGCAATTACCTGGAAGCATTTGGCAGTAAATTTAGTGCGCCCCAGTGGAAGTACTTCGTCACCGTACTGATGGGGTTATTGCACTGTGATGGCAGTAAAACGCTTTCTGGGATCCTGCGGCAAGTGGCCGTGGTGGTGACCATGAGCGGTCACAGTCGTCTCCTGATCAGTTCAGCCTGGTCGGTTGTGGCACTCGAACAGGTACGTTATCAGCAGTCCCGCGAGTCCGGCGAGCTAATGACCATCTGATCCACGCCCTGCTGCCGGGCATGCTCCAGAGCGGCTTCAAACGCCGGTAAATTCCCATGAATATCCGCCATGATCGCGAGACGCATGGAAACACGAAAAAAGCCCACCTTTCTGCACAGTGATTTGTAGAGGGGATTATAGCAAAGAAAACCGCCTGTTTCGTTACTGGAATTCCTGCTGGTCTTTACTTGCACGATCGCTGCTCTATAAGTACTATAAAACTATCACGTTCGTATTCGTCATTACGGAGGGGCACAATGCCAATACCAGGTTTTCAAACCTTCATGCTTCCACTTCTCCAATTTTCAGGTGATGGAAAAGAACATTCTTTGTTAGAGGCATACGAGTATCTTGCAAAAGTTTTCGGGCTTTCAGAAGAAGAACGGAATGAGTTGCTCGCCAGCGGAAAACAATCCAAATTTGAAAATCGCGTTAGTTGGGTTCGTACCTACTTGCAAAAAGCTGGGCTGCTGGAGGCTACCGGGCGTGCCCGCTTTTGTATCACGGAGCGGGGCCGGCAAGTACTCTCAAGCAATCCGAGAGAAATCAATAACAGGTTTCTAAACCAGTTCCCCGAGTTTGTTGATTTTCATAAAAGGACAGGTAGATCAGGTAGATCATCTGATGATGGAGATGATGAGACAAAGCTTCAGACGAGAAGCCCGGATGAGGTTCTGGATGAAGCGTATCTAAATCTGCGCACCGCTCTGGCAGAAGAGTTATTGGCTCGTGTAAAGAAGTGCCCGCCAAACTTTTTTGAAAAGCTGGTTGTTGATTTGCTCGTGGCAATGGGCTACGGTGGTTCCCGTAAGGATGCCGGGGCAAGAATTGGCAGGTCCGGTGATGAAGGCATTGATGGAATTATCAAAGAGGACCGCCTCGGCCTGGATATTGTTTATATTCAGGCAAAACGCTGGGAAGGCCCCGTTGGACGCCCTGTTGTTCAGGCTTTTGCGGGTAGCCTGGAGGGTTTCCGTGCTCGGAAAGGGGTATTGATAACCACATCCAAATTCACACCGGACGCGCAAAGCTATATCGAGAGGATCGAGAAAAAGATTGTTCTCATCGATGGCGAACAGTTGGCGCAGTACATGATCGACTTTGGGATAGGAGTTTCCGAGGTTAACCATTATGTGGTTAAGAAAATGGATCAGGATTATTTTGAAGAATAGTTTCTACTCGAAACGGAGCCTCGCATGATCGACTCAAAAGGCCAGACCTGGAACGAATCCGAGCTGTATCGAGACCCCGTCACCGGCAAGCGCGTGCGGCGGATTACCCGTACCGGGCTGTACAACCAGACACCGACTTACCACACCGGCACGGCATGGTCAGCAGACGGGCAGTGGATGATCTTTGCCTCTGCACGCAACGGCGGGAGCGCCCTGTTCCGCTGCCACCTGCCCACCGGCGATATTACCCAGGTGACGCAGACCTTTGACGGCGTAGGCTGCCTGGATGAGCTGCACAAAGGCTCCGGCACGTGCACGGGCAATGGCTATGGCGTGACCATGCTCTCCTGCATCGCGCCGCATTCGGGCGAGGCGGTGTTTGTGCAGGGGCGCTCGCTCCGCGCCGTGAACATCCACACCTGCGAAGAGCGCGTGCTGATCGACAACTACGGCGACGACAAAATCGCCGGTATGCCCTCCATCGACCACACCGGGCAGACCGTTCTGCTGCCGGTCATGTCGGCGCACCCGGAGATCAACGCTGGGCTGCGTCCGACCAAAACCTACATGGAGCATTTCTCCGTCGTTGGCCCAAACGGGTCGATGCTGCACGTGCCGCTTATGGGCGGTGATGTGACCGTGGCGCACAGCGAGTATGGCGTTGGCTGCGCCCATTGCCCGCACTGCCCAACGGACCCCAACCTTGTGCTGATCGATCGCGACCTGCCGCCCAAGTTGTGGGGCGGCTCGGATGGCAAAACCAACCGCATTTGGACGGTGGATCTGACCACCCACAAACTCACCGAGCTGCCGAACCAGGATGAGGCCAAGTTTCAGGTGCACTCTGCCTGGACGTGGGACGGCGAAGCGGTGGTCTACCACGGCTTGAGCGCGCTGGGCGGGTACTACATCGGCGTTGTCACCAAGACCGGCGAAACGGTGCGCGAGTACAAATTCCCCCGCGCCACCCACTACGGGCACGTCGGCGCGATGGCCAACCGCCCCGCCATCATCCTGGATGGTAACCTGACCCCCGACATGCTCTGCCTGCTGTATTACGACAAAGACGAGCCGCGCGTCGAGATGATTGCCCGCCACGGCACCAACTGGGGCGGTTTGCCCTGGCAGTATTCGCACCCACACGCTACTTCTGACCCAACTGGGTGTTATATTACCTACAATGCCGTCGACCGAGGCCGCGCAGACGTTTTCATTGTAGAACTGTGAGCGTTATCCGTTCGGCCAGAATAATCCAATACGAACAGAGGTGCCTCAAGAATGCCCGATCCTTCCACTGATCTCCTCGCACGCTTGCGCACCGCCGAACCTGCGGCGCGCCTCGCGGCCCTGTACGAAGTCCGCGAAATGCCTGAGCCGGCTGTACCGCTCGTGCTGGCAATTGAAAACCTTGCCGCCAACGACTCTGATGCTGCTGTTCGCCGTGCCGCGCTGGAGGCGCTGCGCTCTCCTGGCGTGCAGTCGCTCTACCGCACCAGCCGCCTGGCCGCCACGGTACGCGTGGCCTTTGTCCAGCAGATCGACCGCTGGCTGCGCGATGGGCTGCTGCGGCGCGAGCAGGCCGAAGCACTGCGCCGCCGCTTTGATTTCGATCTTACGCCCACACCGCTTTCGCCGGAGAATCGTAATGCGCTCGTGGATCGCATCGCTCGCTGGCAGGAGCAGGGGCTGGTCGACTCTGCCCAGGCTGCCCAGCTCGCCGCGTCGCTGCGGCCCGAACATGCTGCGGAGAAAGAAGCCCCAGCCCGGCCAGCGTCCGCGCCTGAGGCGCTTGCATCCACGCCCACCCCTGCGGAGGCGCTGGCTCAGGTGCCCGTGCCCGAGGTGGTCAAGCCCTCGGCTACCTTCCTCTTCTCAGACCTTTCGATCCGTGTGTTCCTCTACCTGGGCGGGTTTCTCATCGTCGCCGCCGCTCTGATCCTGGCGGCGCTGGTGGAAGTGGCTCGCCTGCCCATCCTCCTCGCGCTGACCGGTGCTGCCGGAGGCGCATCGTTCGTGCTGCGCAAGCGCCTGCCCCTACCGGCCTTCGTGCTGTTCGTCATCTTTGCCAGCCTCATCCCCATCGACGCTCGCGTGCTGATCGATCTGCTCGATCTCACCGGCCCAACGCGCATGAACACCTGGGCCGGTGTGTGGAGTCTGGTCGCCGTGGTGCTGGTGGTCGGAGCGTTGGTGTTCCGCTCGCGGCTGGCCAGTGTGCTGGCGCTTTTCGCGCTCAATACCACGGTGGTGTTCTTCACCCACGTCAACCAGGATGAAGATATCATCCTGGCCCTGCTGCTGCTCGCGCTCGCCGCCATCGCAGGCCTGTTCGCTGCCCGCCAGATTCACCGCTGGGCCGGGGAGCGCCTGCCAGACCCCGACCGGTTTGTGCAGCCGCTGCGGGTCGTCTCGGGTTTCCAGGCCGTGGCTCTGCTGATCGTTTCTATGCCGTTTGTACTGCTGGCCTGGGTTGCCTCTGAGGAGGTGGATCTACCCACCGCGCTGACCTTCGCGGCTGGCATGCTGGCTCTCGCGGTTTTCTTCTCCCTCGTTCCGCGCTGGTGGCGCCAAAATCCCTTCATGCCCTGGCTGGCGGTGATCGCCCTCATCTCCGTGCCCTTTCTGGTGATGACGGCTTTTGCTGCCGAACAAAGCGTGTTCGTGCTCGGGCTGGCAGCGGCAGGCGTGTCATTTGCCGCGGCTGGCCACCTGCTGGACGGGCGCGAGGGACTGTCCAAAACCTATGCCGTCCCGCTGATGGCTGGGTCGCTGGCGCTGTTCCTGTGGTCCGCGCTGATCGCTACTGATGAGGGGATTTCCCTCTTATTCGCTGTGCTGGTGGCAATGGCACTCACCTTCACCGTCCTTCATACCCTGAAAACGCGCACGCTGGCCTGGGTCGCCGGTTTGCTGGCGTGGTTGGGGGCGTTCCTGGTGTTTTTTACCCTGCCGTTGATGGAACCGCTGGACGTGCACCCCGTCTGGCGATACTTCCTCGCGGCGGTACTGCTGCTCGCGCCTGACTTTCTGCCTTTCTCCGCGGAAGCTGACCGGCGCTGGCGCGTGCCTGCCCGCTGGCTGAGCCTGCTGCCCCTGGCATTCAACATGTTTATCATGTTCATCCTGACGGTTGACAACCAGGCCTCAACCGCCGATCGAATCACCGTTATTTGGGCTGCTGTTCTGACTGGGCTGTTCCTGGTTCTCTACGCGCTGCGCAAGGGCTGGGTATGGGTGATCTATGCCGCGGTGGTGCATCTCACCTCCGCCGTGCTGATGTTCTTGCTCCTACGCGATTCCGCGAGCTGGCTGCCCTGGTTGAGCGGGCTGGCTGCTCTGTTTTACCTGGGCGGGCTGTTCTTGGATCGATTCCAATCCGGATCGCGCTGGGTGATGAGCCTCCGCTACGCCGGGCTTTTCCATGCCCCGCTGCTGCTGGCCCGCGCGCCGTTTGAAAGCGGCTGGCTGGCCGGTCTTTCTCTGGCGGCTGCCGGAGCCCTGTTCCTGGTGGAACTGCTGCACTTCCGTGCTGCCGCATTGGCGAATCGCGCCTGGCTGGAGATTCCTGGCGCGGCGCTGATTGCTGCTGCCTTTTTGGTGCTGCCCGTAGGGGAGTACGTCTCGCACCGGGCGCTCTCGCTGGCCGGGGCAGCGCTGGCCGTTTTGGCGCTGGATCTACTGTTCACGCGCTCCAACAATCTGCGCATAGCCAAGAAAAATGAAGTGGGCGCGGTTACTTCCGAACCGCCCCAAGAGAAAGAGCCAGCACAATCTACCTTCTCACCCATTCGTTGGGCGATGCGGTTTGCTGTGGTACTTCTGGTGCTGATCACGTCCTTCTATATCGTAAGCCGCGTGGAACTGTTTGGCGATCTCACCGCGCTGCCCGTCTTTATCCTGCACCCTGGGTGGGGGGGCGCTATATTCCTGGCTTTTGCGGTCTGTTTGGGTCTGGCTGCGCACGCCTATTCCGAGGCAAATCTCTACTACCCATCGGCGGGATTTATGGCAATAGCGGTTTTCTTCACCCTGCGCGCTCTGGGTTGGTCGGAATGGGTGTGGGCCGAGGTCATCCTTGCCGCGTTGCTCTATGCTTCTTCGTTCCTCCGCAGGGTTCGGTCCGGCGACACTGCCTTTACCCGCGCGTTGCGCCGGGCCGGGTTAGGGCTGGCCATGCTCGTCTCGCTCACGGCGCCGCTGGAAGAGAACGGGCTTGCTGCCGCGGTTTGGGTAGCTGTCGCCGCCACGCTCTACGCGGTGGAAGCCTTCCGCCGCCGCAACGTCTGGCTCGGCTTCCCCGCTAATGGCCTATATCTGCTGGCCTACTTCCTCATCCTGTTCGAGTTTGAGGTCGATCAGCCGCAGTTCTACTCGCTCGGCGTCGCCATTCTCGGCCTGCTGATGCACTACCTGCTGGTGCGAGCGGGCAGCAAGCTGGGCGCATTCCTCACCGGCATGGTCTCGCAGCTTGTGCTGCTCGGCACTACCTACATCCAGATGGTGAATACCGAACAGCTTGGCTACTTCGCCGCTCTGTTCTTCCAGGGACTGATCGTGCTGGCCTACGGCATCATGCTCCGCTCGCGCAGCCTGGTGTTCACCCCGCTGGCCTTCATCATCCTTGGCGTGATCACGGTGGTCCTCAGCGTGCTGTCGGGCATCCCCACCGCCATCATCATCGGCTGCACCGGCTTCTTCCTGTTGGCGCTGGGCATTGTGGCGGTGCTCCTGCGCGAGCGGCTAGGAGAAACCTTCAGCAGCTGGCGGGCATAGCCGCCTGCTGATAACAAACATCGGGGACGACCGCTTTGGTCGTCCCCGATGTTTGTTGTCAATAAATCTACGCTCTTTATGAATTTCAAGGAGTTTTGGGGGGGGGGGGGGGGGGGGGGGGCCCCGCGGGCCGCACAAAA
>JAEYTI010000359.1 GCA_023434145.1 Chloroflexota bacterium
AGTAGTTTTTGTTTCGTTGGGGGTGGTTGCACCACCCCCAACGAAACAAAAACTACTTGAAACCCACCACGGCAATGATGGCTCGCCTGCGCTCCACCAGCCCGCCGACGGTGAGGATAATCAGCGCCAGCCAGATGATCGCGAACCCAATCAGCCGCTCCTGGGTGAAGGGCTCATGGTAGACAAACACGCCCAGCATAAACTGAAGCGTGGGGGCGATGTACTGGAGCAGCCCCAGCGTAGAAAGCGGAATGCTGCGCGCCGCGCCAGAGAACAGCAGCAGCGGCAGCGCAGTGACCGGCCCTGCCAAAATCAGCAGCAGGTTCACCAGCGGTGTCTCGTGGAACAGTGAGCCCGTCCCCTGGGCTTCTACAAACAGCAGAAATGCCAGCGATGGCACAAACAGAACGGCCGTTTCCAGAGTCAGCCCTTGCAGCGCGTTGAGCGGCAGGGCCTTCTTCATCAGCCCATACAGGCCAAACGAGAACGCCAGCGCCAGTGAGATCCACGGAAGCTGGCCGTAGCTGATCGTCAGGTACAACACGCCTACCGCAGCCAACCCAATTGGCAGCCATTTGGAGAGCGACAGCCGCTCTTTGAAGAACAGCACGCCCAGAGCAACGTTCACCAGCGGGTTGATGAAGTAGCCCAGGCTCGTCTCCACCACAAACCCAGCGTTGACGCCCCAGATGTATACCAGCCAGTTGACCGTCAGCAGCGCCGCCGCGACCGTATACAGCAGCACCAGCCGCCGCGTGATCGCCTTGCGCAGGTCCGTCCAGCCGCGCATGATCCAGACCAGCACCGCGACGAACACCAGGCACCATACCAGCCGGTGCGCGACGATTTGCAGCGACGGCACAGATGCCATCGCCTTCCAATAGAGGGGAAACAATCCCCAGATAGCATACGCCCCAATCCCGTAGAGGATACCTTTATTCATGAGAGGCAATCATACCAGGGGTTTGTAGATTAAACAGAAACTGGGGCAGAGATCTGCCCCAGTTTCTGTTTAATGCTAATCCTCTACCAGCGTCTTGCGCTCCTCCAGGCCTACCATCTCCTCCAGCATGCGCGTGGTGAGCGATTTCGGGCGCTCAATCGGCTTACCGAGGGCGCGCGACCACACGCTCTGGGCTGCCAGCCCCAGCGTGCGGCTGACACCGAACAGCACGGTGTAGAAGTCGTACTCACCCACTCCGTAATGGCTCTGGATCGCGCCGCTCAGCGCGTCGACGTTCGGCCAGGGGTTCTTTACCTTGCCGGTCTCCTTCAGCACGCCGGGCACCACCTCATAGACCATGCTCGCCAGTTGGAACAGGTCATCGTTGGGGAAGCGGGCTTTGGCAAACTCGTATTGCGCGGTAAAGCGCGGGTCGGTGACGCGCAGCACCGGGTGCCCGTAGCCGGGGATTACCTGGCCAGCGCGCAGCCACTCACGGGCAAACTCGGTCAGCTCTTCCTTGCTCGGCAGGCCGCCGAACTTGTCGTGCACGCCTTGCAGCCAGCGCAGGCACTCCTGGTTCGCCAGCCCGTGCAGCGGACCCGCCAGCCCGCACATTGCCGCCGAGGTGGCGTAGTACAGGTCTGAGAGGGCCGAGTTGACGAGCTGCGCGGTGTGCGCGCTGACGTTGGCGCCTTCATGGTCCGAGTGCAGGACGATAAACAGCCGCATCAGATCCTGGTATTCGCGGTTGCCCGGCACCAGCATATTAGCAAAACTGCCCGACCAATCCAAATCCGCCTCGGGCGGGGTTGGCCTGCCACCGTGATAGCGCAAATTGTAGATGAACCCCGCCAGGTTGGGCAGTTTGGCTGCCAGGTTCATTGCGTCTTCCAGGGTAGCCTTCCAGTAATCGCTCTTGGGCAAATCCCCATCCGCGTAGCGGGCAGCAAACACACCATCACAGTTGAGCGCCAGCACGGCCTGTGAGAACATCGTCATTGGGTGGGCGCAGGCGGGCATTGCGCGGATCAGGTCGTAGACGTAGATCGGCACGCGGCTGCGGCGCTTCCAGTCCGCTTCCACTTCCAGTGCCTCTTCCTGCGTCGGCACCTCGTCTACCATCAATAGATAGAAGATTCCCCCAGCCAGCGGAGACTGCGAGCCGGGCGCTTTGGGCAGAACTTCCAATAGTTCGGGGATGGTGTAGCCGCGGATGCGTATCCCCTCCTGCGGGTCAATGTACGAAATGTCGCTCACGTTGACCTGCACGCCACGGATACCGCTGTAAATCTGCTCGATCGTCACTTCCCCCACTTTGTGCGATCCGTATTCTTTAACCAGGCGCTGCACGCGTTCGCGCCACAATGGAAGCTGGGCTTCGATCTTCTGCTGAATAATCATGTTATGCACTCCCTGATGATGTTGATTCGTAATTGATTCGCCTGGGTGAGTTTTCTGTAGCGCCGGGCAGCACAGAAAACCCATCAGTCGCACCAGTTATGTAGATTCTTGCACTGGATACCCCAACCGTTCCGAAATCTGCGCCGCTACACGCTTCACCTGGGCACAGTACGTTTCCACATTTTCCTTGTTAAACCGCGCTGCCGGACCAGAAATAGAAAGCGCGCCCAGCAATTCGCCAAACTGGCCGATAATTGGCGCAGCTACCCCCGCTGCGTCGGTGATCCACTCACCGTAACTCACCGCACAGCCTTTTTTGCGCACCTTCGCAAGTTCGCGGCGCAGGGCGTCTGGATCGGTGATGGTTTTTTCGGTCAGCGGCGCGAGGGGAGCCTGCGTAAGGATGCGCTCCTGCTCTTTGCCCGGCAGAAAGGCCAGCATCACCTTACCCGCGGACCCGGCATAGAGGGGCAGCCTGCGCCCCAACCGTGCCACGATACGCACCGTCTGCGGGCTTTCCAGGCGTTCGATGCATACGCGCTCGTCACTATCTAAAACGTACAGACTGATGGTTTCGCGCGTGGATTCGTGCAGTTCGTGGATGGCCGGCATAGCCTGGTTACGCAGGTCCAGCGATGCGTTGTACGCCCCTGCCCATGACAAAACCCGCGGCCCCATCGAATACGCGCGGGTTTTTGGGTTCTGGCTCAAAATGCCCAGGTCTTTCAGTGAAGTCAGCAGCCGCCCGGCCACGCTGGACGAAAGGTTTGCCATGCGCGCAACCTCACGCACACCCAGTTCCCCACGCTCCTGGGTGAAGCAGTCCAGCACCATCACTGCTCTGTTCAATGTTTGCAGTTGCTCTGCGGGCATAGCTTCCTCATTGTTTTCTTGTGTCCCGCCAATTGGGACACCATCCCGTATTTACAAACTCCATTATAGATAGTAAAATATAGGATGTCAATGATAAATATTATACTTTTCATTGACTCATAGAAAAGGTTTGGGGCTCTGGGATTTCGCGTGGTTTTCGAGGGAAATTGCTTCGCAATTTCCCTCGAAAACCACGGCAATTCCCAAAGAGTCTAAGGTTCTTGCGTTGTTGTGGTGTGCGACTGCGGCACACACGAAAACAACGCAAATAGCTATTCTCGGATCAGGGTGAGGATGCAAACGATGATGGCTTATTCGAATATCCAGATTCCTACAACCGGTGAGAGAATCACCATGCGCGGCGGAAGGTTAATGGTGCCAGACCGCCCTATCATACCGTTTATTGAGGGCGATGGCATTGGGCCGGACCTGTGGCGGGCATGCGTGCGCGTATTTGACGCAGCCGTCGAAACTGCCTATGGCGACAGGCGCAAGGTCGCCTGGATGGAAGTGTACGCGGGCGGAAAAGCGTTCAACATGTTTAACGACTGGCTGCCCAATGAAACGATTGAATCGTTCCGCGATTTCATCGTTGGCATTAAAGGCCCGCTGACTACGCCGGTCAGTGGCGGGATCCGTTCGCTGAATGTGGCCTTGCGCAAAGAGCTGGATTTGTACGTGTGCCAGCGCCCGGTACGCTGGTTCAAAGATCTGCCCTCCACCGTCAAATACCCCGAGCGCGTCAACATGGTAACGTTCCGGGAGAATACCGAAGACCTGTACGCGGGGATTGAATTTGCCGCCGGAACGCCTGAGAACGAACGTTTCCTGGCCCTGCTGAGCGAGCACTTCCCACAGGAGTACGAGCGTATCCGCTTTAAAGAAAACGTTGGTATCGGGGTCAAGCCGATCTCGCAGGAAGGCAGCCAGCGCCTGGTGCGCGCAGCGATCTTGTGGGCACTTGCGAACCGCCGCAAGAGCGTTACCCTGGTCCACAAGGGAAACATCATGAAGTTCACCGAGGGAGCCTTCCGCAACTGGGGTTATGATATTGCCGAGTTCGAATTTGCCGATAAGGTGTACACCCGCCGGCAGTGGGAGCGCACGAAGCTGGCAAAGGGTGAAGAAGCCGCCAACCAGGAACAGGCAGCGGCGGTTGCTGAAGGCAAACTGCTGATCAAAGAGATGATTGCCGATATCGTATTCGAGCAGACCATCACCCGCGCCGAGGAGTTCGATGTGCTTGCAACAATGAACCTCAACGGCGATTACCTCTCCGATGCTATCGCGGCGCAGGTGGGCGGTGTGGGCATCGCGCCGGGCGGCAACATCAATTACGATACGGGCGTGGCGGTCTTTGAGGCTACCCACGGCACCGCGCCCACCATCGCCAACCAGGACGTTGCCAACCCGTTTTCGCTGCTGCTCTCGGGTGTGATGATGTTTGAATACCTCGGCTGGCCCGAAGCCGCCGCCAAGATTATAGAAGGCATCGAAGAAGCCATTGTGAACCAGACCGTCACTTTTGACATTCACCGCCTGATGCCCGGCGCAACGCTGGTCAAGACCTCGCAGCTCGCGGATCACCTGATCCACAATATGCGCACCTGATTGTGTTCGTCCCTGGTGGTTCGCCGCGAGTGTACATTTGCGGCGAACCACCAGAATCCTCTCCAATTTTGAGCCTGTGTTCTCAACCTTAGGAGGCAGAAATGTCTGAGTTTCACTTGAATACCCGTGACCAGTTGGTCACCAGCGGCGGTACCTACACCATCTACCGGATCGACAAGCTCGAGGCCGGCGGGAGGGATGCGATTGACCGCCTGCCGTTTTCGATCCGCGTGCTGCTCGAGTCCGTGCTGCGCAAGCATGACGGGCGCAAAGTCACCGAGAAAGATATCCGCAATCTGGCGAACTGGCAGCCTACCGGCGACCGCCCTTCCATGCCCTTCTACCCTGGGCGCGTGGTGATGCAGGACTTTACCGGTGTGCCGGTGGTGGTTGACCTGGCTTCGATGCGATCGGCGCTGGCGCGCCTTGGCGGTGATGCGCAGAAGATCAACCCGGTTGTGCCGGTTGACCTGGTGATTGATCACTCCGTGCAGGTGGATTATTTTGGCTCGCCCGACGCGCTGCGCAAAAACGCCGAGCTGGAATTTGACCGCAACCGCGAGCGCTATGAGTTTTTACACTGGGCCCGCAAAGCGTTCCGTAACCTGCGCGTGGTTCCGCCCGCCACGGGCATCGTGCACCAGGTCAACCTGGAGTACCTCGCCAGCGTGGTCCTCACCCAGGACGAGAACGGTGAAAAGGTGGCGTATCCCGACTCGGTGGTCGGCACCGACTCGCACACCACCATGATCAACGGCCTGGGTGTGGTTGGCTGGGGTGTTGGTGGCATCGAGGCCATCTCGGTGATGGTCGGCGAGCCGATCGAAATGCTGATCCCAGACGTGATCGGCGTCAAACTCACCGGGCATCTGCCGGAAGGCACCACCCCCACCGACCTGACCCTCACGATCACACAGATGCTGCGCAAGCGCGGCGTGGTGGAGAAATTCGTCGAGTTCTTCGGCACCGGGCTCTCTGCCCTCTCCCTCTCGGACCGGGCCATGATTGCCAATATGTCGCCCGAGAACGGCGCAACGATCACCTTCTTCCCGGTTGACCAGGGCGCGCTCGAATACATGCGCCTGACCGGTCGCTCCAAAGAGCTAGTCGAATTGGTAGAGGCGTACTGCAAGGCACAGCACCTCTTCCGCACCGACGAAACGCCTGATCCGGTCTACACCGACGTGCTGGAGCTGGATCTGAGCACGGTGCGCCCCTCGGTTGCCGGGCCAAAGCGTCCGCAGGATCGCGTGGCGTTGAACGACGTGAAACTCAACTTCGAGCGCGCGCTGACCTCGCCAAAGAATGAGCGCGGGTTTGCCCTATCGGCCGGCGATCTCAGCCGCCGGAGCACCGTGAAAACCAACGGTCACGGCACAGAGATTGGCCACGGCGCGGTAGTGCTGGCGGCTATCACATCCTGCACCAACACATCCAACCCCACCGTGATGATCGGCGCGGGGCTGGTGGCAAAGAAGGCCGTAGAAAAGGGCCTGAAAGTAAAGTCCTACGTGAAAACCAGCCTGGCTCCCGGTTCGCGCGTGGTAACTGACTACCTGGAAAAGGCCGACCTGCTGGAACCGCTGGCACAACTGGGCTTCGACCTGGTAGGCTACGGCTGCACCACCTGCATCGGCAACTCAGGCCCGCTGCCAGAGCCGGTGGTCGAGGCGATCAATGAGAACAACCTGGTCACCGCCTCGGTGCTCTCTGGCAACCGCAATTTCGAAGGCCGTGTGAGCCCCAACACGTTGGCGAACTATCTGGCATCACCGCCGCTGGTGGTGGCCTATGCCCTCGCCGGGCGCATCGATATCGACCTGGACAAGGAACCGATTGGCATCGGCAAAAATGGCAAAGAAGTCTATCTGAAGGATATCTGGCCGACCTCCAAAGAAGTGATGGAAACCATCCTCACCAGCGTGCGCCCGGAGATGTTCAAGAAGAACTACTCTGAGGTGTTCGACACCAATGAAACGTGGAACCAGATCAGCAGCAGCGAGAATATGACCTACCAATGGAACGCTGATTCCGCATACATTCAGGAGCCGCCTTACTTTGCCAGCATGACCGCCAAGCTGCCCACCGGGCAGCCGATCCGCAATGCGCGGGTGCTGGCGGTGCTGGGCGATTCGGTCACCACGGATCACATCTCCCCAGCCGGGGCCATCCCGGTGAAAACGCCTGCCGGGCAGTACCTGATCGACCGCGGCGTGGAGGTAAAAGATTTCAACTCGTACGGCTCACGGCGCGGCAACGACCGGGTGATGACTCGCGGTACTTTCGCCAACATCCGCCTGAAGAACGGGCTGGTCCCCGGGGTTGAGGGTGGCTATACGCTGAAACTGCCGGGTGGCGACATGATGGCGATCTATGATGCCGCGATGGAGTACAAGGAAGAAGGCGTACCGCTGGTTATCCTGGCGGGTAAGGAATACGGCACCGGCTCTAGTCGCGATTGGGCAGCCAAGGGCACCTTCCTGCTAGGCGTGAAAGCCGTCATCGCCGAATCGTTCGAGCGCATTCACCGCTCGAACCTGGTGGGCATGGGCGTGCTGCCGCTGGTCTACAAACCCGGCGAAAACGCCCAATCGCTTGGATTAACAGGACACGAAGTGTTCACCATCGAAGGTGTTGAGCATATCAACGCCCCCGGCGGTGAGCTGACCGTGCGCGCCCGCCGCGCCGATGGCAGCGAGGTCGTCTTCCAGGCCGTCTCGCGCATCGACACCCCCATCGAGGTGGAGTATTATCGCAACGGCGGCATTCTCCATAACGTGTTGTATGCATTGATCAAAGAAGAGGCCGCTTCGTAAGCGCTTCAGCGCAGCAGACCATACCAGAAAAAGACGCCGTTCACACCATGAGCGGCGTCTTTTTCTATCTCGCGCTTGCAATATGAATTCGATAGGAAACCGACACATACCTTACAAAATTGATAATTATTTATCAGGTTAAGTACTTCTATATGTGTATAAATTCAGTATAATTTACAAGGATTTTACTGGCACTTTCGAATACGTGGTATATCCTAAACCCGCCACCAAATCCATATTCCTGCGCTTCGTAACACCCCGGTACATTTCCGCGAAGCGCAAACACACTAGTGAGGAACCCAAGCGATGCACAAGTACATAGCGACAATCGCCGCTCGCCTCTTGTTGGTGATCGGCTGGATTGCCCTGATGGCCTCGCAAGCCACAACTACCCAGGCGCAATCTGTCCCCCCGGTGAACCCGGGACAACCCCAACTTCCCGGAACACCCCCTCAGGTGCCGGGCAACTCCCCCCAAAACGAATTACAAAGCACAGAAGAGGTTTTCGCCCTCAATGGGAAAGGCCTCAAAGCCGTGATTTTTGTCGGGCCGATCGACGGTGATACTGGCGCCGGCACGATGGAACAGATCACGTACGCCCAGCAGACCGCCGCGACTTTGCGCGCGTACGGCGTGACCGTACACGAGTTCTATCCAAACGCTGGATTGGCAGACTGGGCCAGCATTAAAACCGCCGCGAATGGAGCGCATATCCTCATTTACCGCGGTCATGGCGTTTCCATTTCTAATACCGTGCCGCTCCATGTGGGCGGATTCTGGCTAAAAAACAACGAATACGTTTCCAGTGACCAGATCCGCACAGAACTGCGCCCGGCGAAAAACTTCATCGTTATGATATTTGGCTCGTATACTGCTGGGTCGACCAGTGGTGATACGACCTCCATTGGCGCACAGGAAGCCACACGCCGCGTTGCAATGTATTCTGATCCATTCTTTGACATTGGCGCGGGCGCGTATTATGCTGATTGGTTCGGTGATGCGTTCACCAGCTACACCAATTCCCTGTTCCAGGGGCGAACCCATCGTCACGCCTACGTAAACTTCTATGATTTCAACCAGAATCAAATGTGGTATGGCAGTCACCCAGATCACCCCAACCAGCATATGTGGCTCGGATGGGATGAGTGGTACGACCCCAAACCGCAGTGGAACAATGTATTTATCGGACAGCCGGATTTAACACTCTATTCCATGTTTGGAATTAGGGCGGCGAAACAATCTGAGATGCTGTTCGTGCCGGCCATCGTCCGGTAAGCCAAGACAAAGAGTTTGTCTTAAAAAGTGTTGAATGGGTTGTTGAACCGGGATTATTGCCGGTTCAACAACCCATTTCGCTTTGTTTCTATCCCAATATCACTCAGCCAGCTTGATCGCCACCTCCACCTGCCAGCGCGTTTTGCGCGGCTCCTCTTTTGGATCGGTGAGATAGGACTCGTAACGCGAGCGGAATGCGTCACCCTTCGGGTCGTCCCAGCGATCAAACGCGAGCCCTTTCGAGCGCACCCATTGGATCAGCGTCTTGTTGCCGGTATATCCATTCCCCACGTAGACCAGGCTGGCATAGCGCCCGGCGGGAAGCACCCCGGCGCGAACTTTTCCATCATCCGGCAGCGGGCTGGCGACCGGCACGCCCACTTCGATATCCATGATTCCTGCCATATCGATCACGTGGAAGCGCACAAACCGCGGGCCGGTAACCGCTGCGTGATTTTCGTCGACCCATGGATTCAGTTCTTTGAACAGCCGGGTAATGTTGGGCGAAAGGCTGCTCATGGGCACCTGCTCGCGGATACCCATGTACGGTTGCTCGGGCCGCTCATCGATCTTCGGTTCTGTAGTAGTCGTTGGCATGGTCTGGTTCCTCCTAAGTAGCTATCCGTAAGCTATTTTTGTGTTTGCCGTTGGTGCGGCATAGCCCCACCAACGGCAAACACAAAAATAGTAACTGCTCGGACCTGGCGTTTATTTGTGTGATTGGTGAGGTGATTTCTGGGCAACCACTTCATCAATCACACAAAACCTGACCCGGCTGAATAGTTACAAAATAATTTTCGGATAGGTTCTACGTATTCTTTTCAACTGGATATTGGATTTCGGTTACATAGGTGGTGTCATCGCGGCGGATCGGCATGCGGTTGTACAGATAGATCTCACGATCAGGTCCGGCAATGTGGTAGTTGTTGGCTTCGATCCATGCAAATACGGCGCTGTGCGCATCGTCGATGGTCTCGTAGGAACCGTGGTGAATGGTCGAAGCAACTGTCACGGATGACAGTTCTTCCACGCGCATACGGCCCCGGTCCGGCGCGCGACAATTGACGAAAAAGGCCGCCGCGCCGTCGAAGTCCGTCTCCTTGTACTCGGTGTCGTACCACAGCACCAACGTCTGCCCGCCTTCGCCGGGGTTCGGGCCCAGCGCTGCCGGAACGTGCTCGCCTAGTGCCTCGTATACTTCGCCAAAGAGCGTGCCGATTAGAGCGCGCTCGGGCAGCAGCGTCCGTACAGTGGCGATCAGCCGCGGCTCGGTCTGCTTGAGGATCACGTCGTAAGCTGCCAGACGGTCCTCGCGCTCGATCTGCCCAAGGCGCGCCGCCACCTCCACGAGTTGGTCCTGCATCTCCGTGATCTGCTGGCTGATCTGCGCATGGCGCAGGCGCAGCATTCCGCGCATCTGCTCGGGGGTCAGGCCATCGTCTAGCCCCTGCGCGATCTGCTCCAGCGAAAAGCCCAGCCCCTTCAGCGCCAGAATGCGGTTGAGCCGCGGAAGCTGACTGACGGTATAGTAGCGGTAACCGGTGAAGGAATCCACTTCCGCTGGTTTCAACAACCCCTGCTGGTCGTAATAGCGCAGGGTGGCAATGGTGACCTGGGCAAGCTTGGAAAATTCGCCGATCCGTAACATGCTCTCCTCTCCAGTGGGCGGATGTCTGCGCCGCTGCCAACTGTGGACATTGCCAATACTTTAAACCCTAAAGCTGCATGAGAGTCAATATCATTTTCGCACCAATTTTGTCGCAATAACCTGTAGGTTGTTTGGAAACGTACTTTCACCCCGCAGCGTGTATAATAACGAAATGGAAAGGACCCCCCACCGGTGAACCGCAGAAAACGATCCGTTGAAGATTTATCCGTAGACGAGCTGCGCCAACTGCTGATTGAGAAGCGCCGCAGCGAGCGCTACAAGCGGCTGGATCATTACCGCCGCACCGGGCGCGTGATCCAGGTGGAATCGGCGCCCACGCACGCCGCGCTCGACTCGCTGACGGCGTACCCAATCGATGGCGAATCGCTGCTGCCCGGTGAAAGCGAGCCCAAACCACCCAGCAAAGCACGCGTCTTTTTCGACCGGCTGCTGTTTCTCATCGAGGTGGCGGCGGTGTTGGGGCTGGCGTACGTGCTGTTCAACGGCGTAAACGTCATCCGCAGCCTGAATCAGGAAGTGGTCGCAGCCCTGGAGCAGCCGACCCCGGCGCCCACGCCGCTCTTCCAGGCAGTGGTGCTGCCATCTGGGCATACTCCGCCGCGTGAAGGCGTCACCCGCTTCAACGAAGATGAAATCCCTGAGCACCTGCGCCCGCTGGTGCAGTCACAGGCGCAGATCCCGCTGCCCACGCCCGGCCCGCAGCACGCGGTGAATATCAAAATTCCGGCGATCAATGTCAGTTCGCCCGTGGTGCAGGGTGATGGCTGGGAGCAGTTGAAAAAAGGCGTCGGGCAGCATTTGGGCACCCCCAACCCCGGGGCCGTGGGCAACGTGGTACTCTCTGCGCACAACGACGTGTTTGGCCAGCTCTTCCGCGACCTGGATCAACTCCAGCCCGGCGACGAGGTGATCCTGTATACGCAGCAGCGTGCCTACACCTACATCGTCCGCCAGACGCAGGTTGTCGAACCAACGTACATCGAAGTACTGGCCCCTACCCGCGAGCCGGTCGTCACGCTGATCTCCTGCTACCCTTACCTGGTCGACAACCAGCGCATCGTCGTCACCGCTTACCTCGCTGACGGCAATTAACCCGCTCCGCCTGCCTGGAACAGGGTGATCTGCATTCCATCCGGGTCTTGCAGGCGGGCATTTCGGTCGCCCCACGGAGTCAGCACAGGCGGGTGCACCAGCACGGCCCCGTGCGCCAGCAGCCGTTCCACCGCAGCATCGAGATCGGGCACTTGCAGCGCAAAACGAATCTGCCCGCTCACCCGTCGCCCTGCTTCGAGGAAGTCAATCACCTCTGCCTGCCGCTCGTCGAAGATTTCTATCGTCGCCTGACCTAATTCCAGCATCAGCGCCCTGCCGCCATCATTGTTCCACACCGCCGCAGGCTCGATCCCCAACCCCTGGCCATAGAACTTCACCAGCCGCTCATAATCAGCGGTAGTGATCGCTACGCGCAGCTCCAAAACCGGTTGTTTGCTATTTTCTGTCGGCATAGTTTCACCCTATCCTACCCCCACAAATCGTTTTTCTCATTGTATACGGGTTTTTGGGTGTTTTGCGCGGGAGTTGTTCAGCAACTCCCGAGCAAAACACCCAAAAACCCACAAAAAAGGAGTATAATACCCTCCGTCACCGGAATTATTCGACAATTTTCTGCACCGCAGTGCGGTCGCGATCTTTTTCTCAGGAGTTGGAATGGCTAAGAAAATCAAACGCAAAGTCTCGCAGGTTGCTGCGCCCGCCAACAGCGGCGCTGAGGTGTTTGAAGCGCCGGTCGCCGAAACCTCGACCTCCGCTGCCCCGCGCACGTACATCCGCCGCACCCCTGCAACCACCGAGTTCAACCCCGATTACACCTACGTAATCAAAGACCTCAAGCGCATCGGCACGCTCGCCGGCACCTTCTTCGTCATCCTGATCGTGCTGTCGTTCATTATCAACTAGAACTTCACGCTGTAAATCAAAAGGCCGCCCAAAAACTGGGCGGCCTTTTTGCTTGGTTCATTGTTCTCTCACAACGACTGGGCGTTGTGAGAGAACAAAATAATCTACCCGTTCTTGCGCTGGAATTCGACCATAAAGCTCGATAGCGCCTTTGCCGACTCAATCGGAAGCGCATTGTAGACGGATGCGCGCAGCCCGCCCACCGAGCGGTGACCCTTCAGGCCAATCAACTCGGCCTTCTTAGCTTCCTTCACGAACAGGTCTTCCAGCTCCTCGCTTGGCAAGCGGAAGGGGATGTTCATGATCGAACGGGCCTCGGGTTTGGCATGCCCGCGGTAGAACCCGCCGGACTGGTCGATGGTATCGTAGACGATAGCGGCCTTTTCCTGGTTGATCTTGTACATACCCTCGAGCCCACCCAGCCCCTTGAGCCACTGGAGCACCAACCCAACCATGTAGATCGAATAAGCTGGCGGGGTATTGTGCAGCGAGCCGCTCGCGGCCAGAGTCTTGTAGTCGAGCATGACGGGCAATTTCTCCGGCACGCGCGCCAGCAGATCTTCTTTGATGATGCCAACCACAACACCCGCGGGGCCGGCGTTCTTCTGCGCGCCTGCGTAGATCATGTCATATTTGGTCACATCGACCGGCTGGCTGAGAAAGTCCGAAGACATATCGCAGATCACCGGCACACCGCTGGCAGTCTTGGGCTCAGTCTTGAATTCTACGCCGTGGATGGTCTCGTTGTGGCAGAAGTGCACGTAGGCAGCCTGCGGATCGAGTTTCAGTTCGCTGTCCTGGGGCAGGCGGCTGAAATTATCCGCTTCGCCATTGAAGGCCACGCAGGTCTGGCCCAGCTTTTGCGCTTCTTTCAGCGCCGTCTTGCTCCACGAGCCTGTGACGATGTAATCGGCAGAGGCCTCGGTCGGGCGGAAATTCATCGGGATCATGGCAAATTGAAGCGTTGCCCCACCCTGAACGAAAACGACCTTGTAGTTCGCGGGGATGCCCAGCAGCTCGCGCAGGTCCGCTTCCGCGGTCTGGATGATCGATTCGTACTCTTTGGAGCGGTGGCTCATTTCCATGACGCCCATACCGCTGCCGTGCCAGTCGAGCATTTCAGATTGGGCTGTTTCGAGCACCGGTACCGGCAGAACGGACGGACCGGCATTAAAATTGTGTACGCGCTTGGTAGACATGCAATCTCCCATCGTGGTGTTGATCGAATAACCGGACGGAACGTCAAAACGACAGATTGAGAACCTATCCGAAAATTATTTTGTGTTCGTTGTTTGGGTGGCGTAGCCACCCAAACAACGAACACAAGCAATATTTTTTGGATAGATACTTATTATACTCTTCCCTCTACATACAGCAGGTTGAGGCAAGTGTAACCATTTTGCCGTTAGTTTCATCACCTCACATTTGCCAAACGCCCGCGCTGATCCCCGGCAGGCGCACGCACCAGCCGTCGTCCTCGGGCGTAAGGCCGTGCTCATGCCCATACAGTAGCATAGGCTTGCTCCCTGCCCCGTCAATCGCTGGCAGGCGCACTTCCACCGGGCGGTCCGAAGGGTTCACCGCCACGACTACTGTCTCACCATCGCCGCGGCGCAGATAGACAAACGGGTAGCGCCCCGCTTCGGCATACAGCGGCACAAACTCGCTGCGGTTGCACAGCGCCGGGTGCGCGCGGCGCAGATCGATCAGCTTGCGGACGGTGTTGAGCAGCGACAATGGGTCTTTCTCCTGATCCGCGACGGTGCGCCCGCTCAGTTCAGGCTCAACGGGCAGGTAAAGTACGTCTGCCGACGCGTCCGAGAAGCCGGCGTTGGGGGCATCCGCCGCCCACTGCATGGGGGTGCGCGCTTCGGTTCGCCCGTAGCTGCCTTCCTTGGAAGGTAATCCTCGCACGCCTACCATGCCAATCTCGTCGCCATAGTAGATCTTCGGCACGCCGGGCATGGTCAACAGAAACACGTAGGCCACTTCCATTTCTTTCTGCGTACGGCCATAAGCCAGACGCGGAGCAATGTCGTGATTGCCGGTGGGGATGCAGATATAGCCATTGTGGCGGGTGGCGTTGTAGTGAGGGGTGAAGTCATCCACAAATTCCATAATGTTGCCCAGCCCGGCCTTATCAAAGAAGCTGAAACCGTAGCGGTTTGAGCCCATCCCAAACCCGCTGTTCTTGCGGAACAGGGAGGTATAGCCGGTGGTGCCAAAGTGAATGTAGAAATCAATGTGGAACCCGGCCATAATCGCCCGCTCGGGGTAGCTCCACTCCGACATCAGCACCGCCTCGGGGTAGCGCTCCTCCAACCAGCCGCGCATCTCCTGCCACAGCTTGATGTTCTGCCGCGAACCAGGGTCGTTCTTCACCAGCGAGGCCGCCATATCGACGCGGAAGCCGTCTGCGCCCATATCCAGCCAGAACTTCATGATGTTCTTCAATTCCTGGCGCATCGCCATCGGGCCAGGAGCATCCACCGCCTGCTGCCATGGGAAATCGGGGTCCGGGTTGGCAAAACCGTAGTTCAGCGCGGGTTGAAAGTAGAAGAAATTGGGGATGTACCCGGCGCTGCGGTCCGCCATGCCCCGCACAGGGACCAGGTTCGGCGCGCCACGATCCCAAACGGAAGAGGTCCATACGTACCAATCGGTATATTGGTTCTTCTCTTGCTTTGCCGACTGTTTGAACCAATCGCACTCGATAGACGTATGCCCGGCGACCAGATCCAGCACCACGCGGATGCCGCGCTTGTGCGCTTCCTCAAACAGCCGCCTGAGATCATCATTCGTGCCATAGCGCGGAGCGACTTTATAGAAATCCGATACATCGTAGCCCGCGTCGCCAAACGGCGAATCAAAGCACGGGTTAAGCCAGATGGCATTGATGCCCAGCGACTTAACGTAATCGAGTTTCTCGATGATACCCGGCAGATCGCCGATTCCGTCGTTGTTACTGTCAGAAAACGTCTGCGGATATATCTCGTAGAATATGGCCTTTTCAAGCCAATCGGGGTTGTGGAAACTAGGAAAAAGGGAGTTTGTCATGTGGAATTCCATATACGGTGTAAAGTATTCGGGATAAAACACTTGCTATGGTGCATCCAACCCTGTCATCATAACGCGAAAGCCCCTCCATGGGGAAGGGCTTTTGCTCACCTTTTCGTAATGAAGGTGTTACTTCATACCCCAATACGTGCGCAGTTGGGCGTCCCAATTGGCATCAGAAAGGTTCAAGTTTTCCATATCGGTCGCAGGAGCTTCGCTCAGCCGAACCTCATCATCCAGGTATTTCAACTGCCCATCCCTTAGGTTGTATTCAAAGTTCATCCATGGCACAAGGCGGATGTCCTCGCCCGATTGGAGGGCCACGTAAGCCGCTTGACCATCCGGGTTGAAGATCATATCGGCCACTTCTCCGAGGTTCTCACCCGCTGGGCCAAAAACCGGCTCGGTGATGATCCGCATTACGCGCACTTCCTCGCGCGGAGCATCTCCAGGCGTAAGCGGAGTCGCTGTTGTGGATGCGCTTTCCACAACGGGCATAAATTCACGCCAGTACTGCTCGACAGCGGGGCGCCAATCGACGGTACTGTCCATGTCTGATACGTTGACGAAGGAAGGGGCGTCGATTAGCAGGGTTGGGTCAATGTTCAACACCATCTGCTCTTCTTCCGCGTCCCAATCGAGCGCCATCCAGGGCAGCAGTACCAGGCGGCCCTGCTCTTGTATCACCGCATATTCGCTTTGTCCCTGGATGTGCATCCACCAGTCTACAAGTTGGCCGACTTCATTCCCTGAGCGGTCAACGACCTGCTGCTCCAGTAATGCAGCGGCCTTCACCGGCAAACGCGCGCCCTCTTCCGTAGGCGTGGCGACTGCCGACCCAGACTGCGCGGTAACATCTTGCCAGTAATCTATCCAATCGGCATCCCAACCGGGCAGGGTCGTGTCCGGCAGGTCTGAGGGCGAGAAGTCTGGCGCGCTCTTGAGGCTCTCGATGGGTACGTTGAGCACAAAACGACCTTCCTCCGGTAGCCACGACATGGCCTTCCAGCCCACCACGATCAAGTCGCGCCCTTCCGCCAGCGCACCACGCGGATCGAGGATACCAAAGGAAAATACGCCACCCTCGCCGATTACCATATCCTCAATCTCACCCAGCTCTTCGCCTTGTGTGTCCACCAGCGGATACTCCATCTGGTTAAAGCGCTCATCGCGTAAATATGCGAGCCCTTCAGCACGCTCTTCCGTGCCGGTTGCTGGCAGACCAGGCACCCGCTCCGACCAGTAAGCAGACGATTCCGCATCCCAGTTCCCGGTGAGGTCAGCGGGGTTGTCGAGTGCGCCTTCATCAAACTGCGGCGCGCCTGCTACGTCGGTTGCGTTCTCCAGCCAAACCTGCGGAGCGGGCTCTGCCCCTGCCAGATTATCACCGGCCGGAAAAACGACGATCTGGAAGGTGCCCCAGGGCAGTAGAACAGTGCGCTCAGGCTCTGTGCCAATTGTGCGCAAGCTGATGTGCCGGACTTGCCCGCTCAGTAGATCTGCGACAACGCCGGTCACGGCTCCTACCTGACCATCTGGGCCAGCCACATCGTAACCCAGCAGCGTTCCTGCCAGCACCGGCGCAGTGATCACCTCTGCATCCCCTTCCGGGCTAACCGGGGAGGGAACGGGCACGTCCTCAATGATGGGCGTTTCACCCGGCTCCACTTCTGAGGCAGGAGTCAGGGCCGCCTCGTTCTCCACCGGCCCCGAGCCAAGCGTCGCCGCCGGGGTGGCCTGGCTGTCACTTCCATCCCCCGCGCATGCTGCAAGCAGCAGGGCAAAAACTAGCAAAATCCATCCGAACTTCATTTTCATCTCCCCACCAAAAGCCCTTTCATTACTGCACTGCAATACACCCCAAGGAGTAATATTTCTCTCCCAAATATATCTGCGCCAGATGGCCGCGTCGATGGGGACTGTTCCCTTTTTCTCCCAGGACTTTCCCTTTTGGCTCTTTGGGTTTTGCTGTGGTTGTAGGGGAACGTTGCTTCGCAACGTTCCCCTACAACCACAGCAAAACCAGAGACCCGCCCTTTTTCGCTCTCCGCACGCGGTACAATGCAGGCACTTCGCACATAAGAGGCATATATGGGATACATCGACGACATTCGCAAAATGATTGGCCACTACCCACTGATCATGGTGGGGGCAGGCGTGCTGCTTACCGACGCCCAGGGTCGCCTGCTGCTGGGCAAGCGCGCCGACAACGGACGTTGGGGCCTGCCCGGTGGGGCGATGGAGCCAGGCGAGACCACGGAAGAAGCGGCACGCCGTGAGGCGCTGGAAGAAACTGGCCTGACGGTGGGGCAGATGGAGCTTTTCGGCGTGTTTTCTGGGCCTGAGCTGTTCTATATCTACCCGAACGGCGATCAGGTGTACAACGTTTCCGTTGTGTATGCCAGCAGCCAAACCAGCGGCGTGCTGAAAGGCGATGGCGAACACTCGCGTTTCCACTTCTTCGCACCGGCGGATATC
Source organism: Chloroflexota bacterium (assembly GCA_023434145.1). Lineage (GTDB taxonomy): Bacteria > Chloroflexota > Anaerolineae > Anaerolineales > Anaerolineaceae > DSYU01. Next base: position 18,083 of record JAEYTI010000359.1, read on the forward strand.
CCCGAGGCGATCAGCCCGCCCATCCGTCCGATTATTCAGGCGTGGGTTGCGCAGCAAAAGCGCGCGTAACAAAGTTGGTGATACAATGGGTTCATCCTATTATCCGTACAGGAAAACCCATGGTCCCCCTCACCCAGACAAAAATCTATGCGCGCATCACCGGCATGCCGCGCGAGCTGGTCCTGTTTATCACTGCATCGCTCGCGCTGGGCATTGCCTTCAGCATGTTCGATTCCACCTTTAACAATTTCCTCAACGAAACCTACGCGCTCACCGGGTTCCAGCGTTCCTTCTTAGAGTTCCCACGCGAACTGCCAGGCTTTCTGGTGGTGTTCACCTCGGCGCTGTTGTCGTTCTTATGCTCGCGGCGTCTAGGCGCGGTCTCCATGCTGTTTTCGGTTGCGGGCGCGCTGCTGATCGCCTTCGCCGCGCCTACGTACGCATGGATGGTGGTATGGCTGTTCATTTGGAGCACAGGCCAGCATCTGTTTATGCCCGTCGCTGCAACAATCGGCATGGAGCTTGCGCGCGAAGGCCAGGAAGGGCGGCGGCTGGGGCAGCTCAACGCGGTGCGGAATATGGCTGCCATCCTTGGCAGTTTTGCCGTGTCGATCGGGTTCCGCTTTCTGGGATTAACCTTCCAAACGGTGTTTGTGATCGCAGCGGTAGCATTGTTCATCGCTGCGATGCTGCTGTTTGCCATGAAGCGCCAGAAAACCGAAACACCTAAGACGTTTTTACAGCTCCATAAGGAATACCGGCTTTTCTACATTCTGGCGGTGCTGTACGGCACGCGCAAGCAGTTGTTCATCACCTTTGCGCCCTGGGTGCTGGTGACCGTTTTCCAGCAGGAGACTTCTCTGCTCGCTACGCTGTTTACCATCGGCGGCGTGATCGGCATCGCCTTCCAACCCCTTCTCGGCTGGGCGATTGACAATTTCGGAGAGCGTATGGTTTTGGTCGCCGAGGCAGTGCTGCTGATCTTTGTCTGCTTTGGATATGGTTTCTCAAAGTTTTTGTTCTCTGAGCAAGTCGCTTTCTTGCTGGTATGCGCCTGCTTCCTGTTCGATCAAATGCTGATGTCGGTTGGCATGGCCCGCTCTACCTACATGAAGAAGATCGCGCTGGAGGCATCGCATATTCAGCCCGCGCTGTCGGCGTCTGTTTCCATCGATCACGTGTTTTCCATCGGCGCGGCGCTGCTGGGCGGCTGGATCTGGAACAGCTTCGGCTTCCAGTATGTGTTCCTGTTCGGCGCGCTGATCGCGGTAGTCAACATGTTCGCCGCCCTGCGCGTGCGTATTCCCCAGCAAGGCGCGGGCAAATCCACGGGCCTTCCTGCCTGATCGCAACTTCCATGAAAGCAGTGATCCATTTTGCCCGCGTTGGAAAGGACGAAGCCCTCTATGTGGAGGAGCTGCTGCGCGACGACGGCGTGCGATTGGATACCCGCTCTGTTCTGCCGCCTGAGGCCGCAAACGCATGGTCGAAATCGGTCTGGCGGCAGAATGGCATCATGGCAAACGGTGAACGGGTGGTTGAGGTAAGAAAACACCACTTCTACGACGAGTGGTTTGACGTGATCGAGCTGCTGGATGAAGCGGGCAGCCTGCTCGGCTACTACTGCGACGTGATCACACCGCTGCGCAAGGTGGACGGCGAATATTACCTGCGCGACCTGCTGCTGGATCTTTGGATCTTCCCCGATGGTCGCACGGTGGCGCTGGATTGGGATGAATTTGAAGCCGTGCGAGATGCCGGACTGGTTACACCGGAAGAGGCAGAGCGGGCAGTCAAAACGCTGCGCCGCATGGTAGAAGAGGTGCAGCAGGGGATTTTCCCGTCTGTTTATATCGCCGGGTCATAGTCGGTAGCGTATAATAAAACCAGCTTACCACATCGGAGGGAGGAGACGATGAAACGACCGACACTGATGCAGCAGATTCGCGCCGGGCTTGCCGCCTTGCTGCGCGGACATACCGCGCCACAGACGCCCGCGAAGCCAGCGCCTGGTCCGGTTGTCCGCACGCCTCCCACCGGATCGCCCCAGCCGGTAACCCGCCGGGTCAGCCTGATCATCTATAACCCTACCGTGCCCTCACAAGGCGGGCGCAAGCTGACCGAGGTGATGCGCTGGAACGACCCCGACCGCTTGATTGCCGCCCTGATAGAGGACCTGCGGGAAATCTCTCATGGCTACGCGAATTATGAGATCACCGAGCGAATTGAGGTCGACGACTTCCCACTCAAGGCGGATAAGTACAAGTACACCGCCGAGCACTACCTGCACGTCATGCGCGCCGGTCATGGCATCCACCAGCCGGATGCGGTGGATTATCACAAGTTTGTCGCCGATCACCAACTGGTGGAAAAGGTCCGCGATGGGCTGATCGACGAGGTGTGGGCAATCATGTTCCCGTGGGGTGGGTTCTACGAGTCGCGCATGTGCGGGCCCGAATCCTTTTGGTGCAATGCGCCACCCCTCCCGAACACGCAGGCTGCCGGCAAACGCTTCGTCATCATGTGCTTCAACTACGAGCGCGGCGTGGGTGAAATGCTCGAATCCTATGGGCACCGCGCCGAGTCGATCATGGAATGGGTGTTCCGCGGCGTGCCCGAACCCGATAATCTGTGGAAGCGTTTTATCCGCTACGAGCTGACCCACCCAGGGCAGGCGGAAGTTGGCAACATTCATTTTGCGCCCAACAGCCGCCAGGATTATGAGTGGGGCAACCCCGCGCCCGTTCTCAGCCGCTGGCGCACCTGGCAGAACTACCCCGATCTCACCGGCAAAGCGGAACCCGCCGACTGCCGTGATTGGGGCGACGGCGACATCCGCGAGCACCACCGCTGGTGGTTTCGCCTGCTGCCGCACGTTACCGGAACCGTCCGCGTCCGTGAAATGGCAAACGCGATGACCAACAACTGGTGGGAGGTGATTGTCGATCCCAACCGCGTTTAACGTTTTGGCTGCTTTCTCCTGTGGCGGGCTGCACCTAGCACAGCGAGGAAAACATTACTCCAATCAAATACCGAAGGATTGTATGAGCGACTTACCTCCCGTATTTTTCAACCACCTGTACGTCGTGCTGGACGATAAAACCTACCGCGCCATCCAGGCATCGGATTTTCTGCTGACGGCCTTCCCGGGCGTAGAGCGGCGCGCCACCCGCACCGCCGCCGGTGAGACGTGGTCGGGCACTTACTATTATGGGCGCGACAACTACCTGGAGTTGTTTGGCGCGTCGACCAGCAAGCACTGGTTCCCCAACGCCTCCAGCGGGTGGGCTGGGCTGGCCTTCAGTACCGATACGCCGGGAGGCGTTGAAGCAGTAAAAGAGCGCGTGCAATCGCTGTTAGGCTATGAGCCGTTCCACGAGCTGCGCCGCCTGATTGCCCCCGAGAAGACGGTAAACTGGTTCTATCACGTTAAGCTGGCGGAAAAACTGGGCCTCGAATCTTTCGATTCCTGGGTCATGGAGTATCACCCAGAGATCTACACGCACAAAGGTTTGCACCTCTCGCCTTCTGGCGAACCCACCCGCGAAGCCTACCTCTCCGGCTGGAATAAGGGAGATTACCGCAAGTGCTCGCCAGTGTTCAACCGCGTGATCGGCGCGACGATGAATCTGGACGAGCGCCGGGCCAACCTCTTCAGCCGCATCTTGCAAGCCCTGGGGTACGAGGAGAGAAAAGAAACCGGGCAAACGGTGCTAACGGCAAACGGTTTCAGCCTCACCATCCGCATCAATCCCGGCGAGGCTGCCCCGCCCGGTTACCGCCTCTCGTGTATTCGCCTGGAGATGTCCCGCCCATCCGTCGCGCCGATGACGTTCGTCTTTGCGCCCGGCTCGCGGCTGGTGCTCAAAGAAGACATGACGGCGGAATGGTGTTTCGGCAGCTAAACGGAACGCACCAGGCAACCAAAAGGACAGTATAGGCAATATGGCGAATCCCCCACGATACTACCAATGGCGGCCCCATCCCTGGCACGGGTTATCGATCGGCCCGCAGCCGCCGGAAATCGTGCACGCCTATATCGAGATCACCCCATTTGACCTGGTGAAGTACGAGGTGGATAAGGCAACCGGCTACCTGCGAGTCGATCGCCCGCAGCGCACCTCTTCCTCGCCACCTACGCTGTACGGATTTATCCCGCGCACCTACTGCGGCGTGCGCGTGGGCAAGCTCGCCCCAAGCGCCGAATCTGGCGACGGCGACCCGATGGATATTTGCGTCATCTCTGAACGCCCGGTAGAACGCGCGGAGATCATTCTCAACGCGCGGGTGATCGGCGGCTTGCAAATGATTGACGGAGGCCAGGCGGATGACAAAATTATCGCGGTGCTTCAAAAAGACCCCGTTTGGGGTGAGGTGGATGATATCGAGCATTTGCCCATCGCGATCATCGAGCGCTTGCGCCACTACTTCCTCACCTATAAGCTGATCCCAGGCAAGGACCCGCTCAGCGTACGCATCCAGGAAATTTATCACCGCCCGCATGCGCTGGCCGTGGTACAGGCGGCCATCGAAGATTACAACGAAAGTTTTGGGCAGTTCACGCCACAAGACCCTGACTGAACGCCCCTGGAAAGAAGCAGAACATCATGCATCAGATAATCATCGAAAAAATCCGTGTCAACGGCATCCCGGTGCTAACCTTTGCGCCAGAATACGCGCACCGCCTGCCGGTCATTTTCTTCGTCCACGGCTTTCGCGGGCACAAAGAGCAGAACGTAGAGGTCGGTTACCGCCTGGCGGAATCGGGCTTTTTCGCCGTTCTGCCAGACGCAGATAAGCACGGCGAGCGGCTGGCCCCGCCGATGAACAGCCTTTCGAGCCCGGACCGCACGTACGTCTACCCGCCAGGCACCGGGTTCGATACGTTCTTCGTCATGTGCGAGTGCGCGTTGCAAACCGCGCGCGACATCGATGCGCTAATTGCTCACTTCAGCGCCGATCCGCGCGCCAATACATCGCGTGTGGGAGTCGGCGGATTTTCGATGGGCGGATTTACCACCTACTTCTCCGTGGCAAATAACCCGCACATCAATGCCGCGGTGCCCATCGGAGCCTACCCGGCCCTGACGATACGCTGGGCCGATCTGGTTCAGGAAGCAACTTCCTACGAAGAATGGATGAATGATATGGACCGCCTGCATGAAGAGGTTGCCCGGCGCCTGGAGTGGTACCGTTCGATTGACCCGTACGAAAAGATGAAGGATACCTTCGACCGCCCGCTGTTGATGATAAACGGTGACGTAGACGTCGATTCGCCCAAGGTTTATTCCATTCCGCTGTTTGCAGCTTTGCGCCCGCGCTATCGTGCCACGGGAATTGGAGAGAGGCTGCGGCTGCGAATTGTGGATGGCGTGGCGCACCAGCTAACCCCGGAGATCGTGAGCGAGATGATCGCCTGGTTCCACAAATACCTGAACGGTGTCGAACATTAGCCGGGAAGGCCGCGAGATGAAAAAAATGCAGTTCATACCACTTGCGTGGGTGGTTTGTGCCTTGTTTCTGCTGGCGATGGGAAGCTGCACGCCCAGCCTCACCCGCGAGCAGCTTACGCCTTCGCCCACAATCAGCACGCCGCGCCCCACCCGCACGCCCGATCCACGCCAGCAGGTGGAGGAGACCCGCTCCACGCCGGACGAAACGGGCGAGTTGGAAGCCGCCTCGACCCTGCTCCCGGCAGTCTCGGCCATTGGCCCGCTGCTGATCGAGGAATTTCCGCTGGCGCGCGAAGATTCAGCAGAATTACAACCCGGCTCAGCCAGGCAGAATGAGCAGTTTGCCGAAGATCTGCCGGAGGATATCCGCAGCGGGCATGCCCAGATCGCTGCGGACGCGCAGCCTGTGGATATCGAAGAAGCCAACGCGGCAATGAGAGGTTCCGGGTACGCGTTTGAAGCAGCGGATGGCACACCACAGCTTACCCGAAACGGTGAAACAGTGGAAGAATGCCTGCTGCCAGGCGCCTTTCAAACCTGGCAAGCGCATTGGGGACTAGAACTGAACGGCGACGTGCTGTTCGACGGTGAGCGAATGACGGAACAGCGCGTCTTCGACGAGGTCTTCACCTGGCAGCCGCTGGCCGAGCGAGAGTTCTTCCTCTACCGCTCGAACAGCACCTACGGCATCTACTTCGACGGGCGCTCGATGCCGCAGCGGTACGATGAAATCGTCCGCTGGAACTGCGCCGACCAGCAGAGCGCAGATGGCTTCAACTTCTCCGCCCAGGGTTCTGATGAGGTGGTTGGTTTCTTCGCGCGCAAAGGCGGGCGATGGTACTACGTGCGGGTCACCACGCTGGAGTGAAGTCAAAATTCCACTCCCGCCGTGGTGAGGTTCGGTGAGGGGCAACCATTGCCATAAATCAACGCTCGCATATCCTGCCCAAAAAGCCAGTTGACTTTCCTTGATAATCCTGCTACCATACTGCTTGTGCGAGGGAAACCCGCACCATCTTATCAAGAAGGAAGGAGGCGCACCGATATGGGAAGAAACATCACACAACGTGTGGGGAATTGTGATTCCAGCGAGCGTGCGCCTCGATCTGCTGCCCTCTAACGCTGCGATCTAGTCTAGATCCAACGAGCGGCCACAGGAGAACGCGTATCTCGCCCCTGTGGCGCTTTTGATTCTCCCACCTATTCCATAAAGCGCCTGTGTACCCAACGTATTCATAAAAACCGACAGCTTTAGGACAATCACAGCGATATGAACCGCAGTTTGTATGATGATGATATGCTGAACACCGACGACCTCGGTGCTGTACTTCCCATTCGCAATTTACCGCGCACCCGCAAAGCCCCCAAGCCGCGCGTCCGGCCGCCGAACGTTTATGACAAGATGGAGCAGCTCGCGGACGTAAACGCCCAGAAGAGCAACGTCTTCCACATGAGCTATCACGCCGCCCGCCACGAGGCCATCTGGCTGAAAGACAGCCTGGAGGGCTTCTTCGATCAAAAATTCTTCGATGACGTGCTGCGCATGGTAAAGGGCGGCAAAGAGGCCTCGGTGTACCTGTGCCAGGGCAATGAGATCACCGGCGCGGAGTTTGTGGCTGCTAAGGTATACCGTCCGCGCCGCTTCCGCAACCTGAAAAACGACGGGTTGTACCGAGAAGGCCGCGGCAACCTGGACGAGAATGGCAACCTGATCACCAACAGCGGCAAGCTCCACGCCATACGCAAAAAGACCGAGTACGGGCGCGAGCTGCTGCACACCTCCTGGCTGGAGCACGAGGTCCAAACGCTCCAACTGCTGCACGATGCCGGCGCAGATGTGCCCAAGCCGTACGCCAGCGGCGCGAACGCCATCCTGATGGAGTATTTTGGCGACGATGTGATGAGCGCGCCCACCCTCAACGACGTAGACCTGGACGCATCTGAGGTGCGCGGGCTGTACGAGCGCGTGATCCACAACATCGACCTGATGCTCTCGCACCACCGCATTCACGCCGACCTATCGGCTTTCAACATTCTCTACTGGGATGGCGATATTGTGGTGATCGATTTCCCGCAAGCCGTCCATCCACAGCAAAACGCCAGCGCCTACCGCATCTTTGAGCGCGACGTGGTACGCGTATGCGAGTACTTCGACCGCTACCGCCTGCAGCTCAACGGCATTCGCAGCGATCCGCGCCGCCTTGCCGCCGACCTATGGCGCAAATATAACGACCGTATGGCTCCGCAGATCGACCCCAGGCTGCTCGTTGATGACAGTGATGACCGCGACCTGTGGGAAGATCTGAAGAATGCCTGATCCTGGCAATATTCCCTCCCCAGTTTTTCTAATCGAAGAACTGGGGAGGGGGCAGGTTGAAAAGTTGGAACAGAAGGGGAATCGCTGCGTTCAACCCGGTTTCCCTACTGGTTTTCCGATCCAGGCATACGGCATGCCTTATGAGAAGCACCGGTAAATCCCCACTATCCTTTGTTCTCAAATTCCGGTATCTTTGTGTAAGCGATAGGGAATGATTTTTTATGATTGTGGTGCGAGACTACGTCTCGCACCACAATCATAAAAATAATATCAAGTTAGGTTCTTACGCAGGGGGTACGGAGCAAAGATGGAAGGGGCGCGGATCATCAAACGGTTGGATCACGTGACGGTGCGGGTGAACAATCCCGAGCCGTTGTTCTCTATGCTGGTCGATCAGTTGTTGCTTCCACGTGCCTGGCCCATCACATCGTATCCGCTGTTCACCCATGCGGGGGTGCATCTGGGCAATGCCAACCTCGAAATCCTCCAGATTGGACAGCGGCCCCATGCCACGCGCGCCGCGCGCCTGTACGGGCTGGTCTTCGAGATGGAGCCCCACGAGCTTAGCCTGCCCGAGCTCGACCGGCGCGGAATTCAACACACGCCGCCTACGCCCTTCTACGTCTATGATGAGCAGGGCTGGCAAACCACCGCCTGGACCAGCGTGATACTAGGCGGGCTCATTCGCAGCTCGACGATGGAGCGCACATTTGTAAACGTCAGCCAGCGCCTCTCCACCGAGGGCTGGGAGCGCACCGCCCACCCCACTCCGTTCAACCGCCGTTTCCGCACACCGTTCCTATACGACCGTATCTTTCGCCGCTGGATGGTATCGGGCATTCAATACAATCCCGCCTGGTATGCTGCCAACATACAGGAGGAGCCAACCCGTGCCGGGCTGGAGGTCACGGGGCTGCACGAAGTGGCAGTTGGCACCAGCAGCTTCCCCACCGCCTACCAGAGCTGGAAGAACCTGCTGGCAGACCACGAAGAGGTGGTTAAGGGCATATGGCGACTGGAAAGCGGGGTTCACGTGCGCCTCTTGCAGCACAACAATGACGGGCTGCTGGGCATGACCTGGCAAGTGGAGTCACTGAACCGGGCGGCGCAGTTCCTGCACAAGCGCGGCATGTTTGGCAAAGAGCGAAACAAGGCCATTTCGATCGCTCCACGCGCCATATTCGGGCTTCACGTCCGCCTGGTCCAGGCTTGACAGTTCGAACCTTTCGTTTTATCCTCCTCTCTTGTGAAGCCCCGTTTCTTCATTTTCATCAGCTTATCCATCCTGTGCCTGGCTGCCGCGGGCGTTTTAGCGTTCCGGCAGGCGCAGGCCTATGAGCGCACTCGCGGCGTGCTGCCTGCCGGTTCAATGGTTGCCGGGCTGCCCGCAGGCGGCCGCACGCCAGAAGAGGCCGGACGGCAGGCCGTTATCGCTTACGCCATGACCCCGGTAGAACTGCGCTACCAGGGTTCCGTGATCCATATCGACCCTACCCAGGCAGGGCAAACGCTGAATACAGCAGGTATGGTTGAAAAAGCACGCGCCGCCCTGCAGGGTGATTTCTGGCCCGGGTATTGGGCCTCATTGTGGAATCAGCCCAGCCCGTCTGTCGAGATCCCACTGGAATGTTCCGTAGATGATACCCGGCTGCAAACCTTCCTTGATGAGGCTCTGAGCCTCCGCTACGGGCAGACACCCACTCGCGCCGCGCCTGACCCAGGCGGCACAGCCTTTCAACCGGGAAAACCGGGTGTAACGCTCGCCCTGGATTTGGCGTCTCAGTCCGTTACATCTGCACTATGCGCGCGCGAAAACCGCGTAGCGGAGCTTACCTCGGTGGAAGCCCCCCCACTGCCACCCACAGTCGATGCGCTGGAATTCTCGCTCACCGCCCTGGTGCAGGCATCCGGCTACGACGGTCTAATCGAGTTGTATTACCAGGATTTGCGCACCGGTGAAGTGATCCAACTTGCGCTGAACGATGGGAAAGTGGTTGAGCCAGGCGTGGCCTTTACCGCCGCCTCGACCATCAAAATCCCGGTCATGATCTCGGCCTATAAGCAGGTTGATGGCGAACTGCCCGCAAATCTGCGCCGCCAGATGGCGGAAATGATCGACCTCTCCGACAATCTCTCGACCGACAAAGTGATGGAGAGCGTGCTGGATGAAAATATCGCCCCGGTTCAGGTCACGCAGGATATCCGCGCCCTGGGCTTGCAAAATACCTTCCTGGCGGGCTTCTTCTATCCCGGCGCGCCCCTGCTCGACCGCTACACCACTCCCGCCAACCAGCGTACCGATCTCTCGACCGACCCGGATGTGTACAACCAGACCACAGCCGGGGATATGGGCGTGCTGCTGTCAAATCTCTACCAGTGTTCCACCAACGGCAGCGGCCCGCTCGTCGATACGTATGGCGCAGCGATCACCCAGGCCGAGTGCCAGGAGATGGTCGATTTGCTGGCAACAAATCGCAAAGGCGTGTTGATCGAGGTCGGCCTGCCGGAAGGTACGCGCATGGCGCACAAGTACGGCTGGGTCACCGACGCGCTGGATGGTCTGCTGCACACCGCATCCGATGCCGCCATCGTCTACACTCCTGGTGGCGACTTTGTATTGACGGCTTATCTCTACCACCCGAACCAGCTCCAATGGGAGCCGGCGCAAAATCTGGTCGCCTATCTCACCGCTGCGGCGTACAACTACCATGTGATCAGCCTCTCTTTTGTATATGAATGAACCGGAAGACAGCGCCCTGCAAGACGGCGTCGAATACCGCAGCAGCCCTCCCGTTGATAATGCCGCCCTAAACGCCTTGTTTGCGTCCGCCTGGAATGGCCACACCATGCGAGATTTTGCGCCAGTGCTGGCCCGCAGCCTTGCATACATCTGCGCCTTTGCGGGTGAGCGACTGGTTGGCTTTATCAATCTCGCCTGGGATGGCGGCATCCACGCCTTCCTACTGGATACCACCGTTGACGCGCAGTGGCAGCACAGGGGCATTGGCAGGCAGTTGGTTCTCCGGGCGGTCGAAGCGGCGAGCACGCACGGCATCGAATGGCTGCATGTCGACTACGAGCCGCACCTGGAAACGTTCTACCAGAGCTGCGGCTTCCAGCCCACCCTCGCCGGGTTACTCCGCGTGAAACATTGACATTTTCTTAGGGCTGCCCGCCCGCATTCTTGATTGACGGTCTCGCATTTTTGGTTTATGGTATGGGGTATGGAGAGCCGATCATCTGACACCAATGCCGGGCTGCACTATGATCTGCGGTTGGAAATCGACCCGCCAACCAGGAAGATTTCTGTATCCGGCACCGTGGCCTATCATGCGCCGCAGGGGCCGCTCGAACGCGCCCGCTTCTTTCTGCACAGCCAGTTCGTCATCCGATCGATCAGCGGACGGCGGGTAACGGGTTACAATTTCCAAAATGCGACCGAGAAGGTCGCTCCATACGCCCCGCAAGCCGGGCTGCTCGATATCTACTTCGACCCTCCGCTGCGAAAAAACGAAACCACGTTGATTTCCCTGGAATATGATGGGCAGATCACCGCCTGGCCCGCGGAATCGGCCAACCAGATCACCGCGGATTGGGCCGAACTGGGCATGTATTTGCCCTGGTACCCCATGCAGTGGGACTCCACGCCCTCAGACCTGACGTTTACGCTCAAGGTTTACTGTCCGCCCGATTTCACCGTTGCCAGTTATGGCCCCGCCATCAATGCCGATGGCGGTTACGCTTTTGAATGGGGGCACACCACCAACGATATTGTCGTGGCGGTGGGGCGCGATATGCAAACGCGCACGTACGAGAGCGACACCAACCGTGTGTACGTGGCCTCTGGCAGCTTTGGCGAAACGACTTCCGCACGGCTGGGCGAAAACCTGCTGTGGACGCTGGAACGCTTCTCGGGATGGTTTGGCCCTACCCGCCCTGCCGATTTCACCCTGATCGAATCGCCCCGCTCGCTGGGCGGCGGATATGCCCGTCGCGGGCTGGTTGTTTTGGGCGGGTTAAACGAGCGCGACTACCTGGAACAACAGGAAGCCTATCTCCGCTACCTCGCGCACGAGGTAGCCCACGCCTGGTGGTGGGATGCGCCCACACATACCTGGGAAGACTGGCTCAATGAGAGTTTTGCCGAGTACAGCGCCCTATTGGCTGTCCGCGAGCGCTTTGGGGAAGAAACTTTCATGAACTTTCTCGAGCGTAAGGCCGAGCGGATCAACGGGGTTAGCCCCATGTGGGGCTTCGAGCGATCGGACACGACGACGCCCGAAAAGCAGGCAACCGTAGACCGGCTGCTGTACGACAAAGGCCCGCTGCTGCTGCACGATCTGGCGGTGCGCATCGGCCACCAGCGCTTTTTAGAGCTGTGCCGCGCCCGCCTGTGGAGCGGAGTCACCAGCACAGCGCATATGCTCGATCTAGTAGAAGAGCTTGAGAGTAAAGAAGTTCGCGCATGGCTGGAAGAAAGCCTGAAGCCGGAGGAATGATGCAATCACCCCGCCGCCCGACCAAAGAAGAACTGCGCGCTGCCGCGGGCAAAATCGTCCCCGACGTTATTGCGCCCAATTTGCGGATTTTGTTCTGCGGGATCAACCCAGGCCTGTATACCGCCGCCATCGGGCATCATTTTGGCAGGCCAGGTAACCGGTTCTGGCCCGCGATCCACGCCGCGGGGATGACACCCCGGCTGCTTTCGCCCTACGAAGAACGCGAGATGCTCGAGTACGGCTACGGCATCACCAACATCGTTCCGCGAGCCACCGCCGCCGCGGATGAGCTAACTCAGGAAGAACTACAGGCAGGCGGGCGAGTGCTGGAGGAGAAGGTGCGGCTGTACAAGCCGCGCATTCTGGCAGTGCTGGGCGTAACGGCGTATCGCACGGCCTTCAACCGCCCCAAGGCAAAACAGGGCATACAACCAGAGCGCATGGGTGAAACGGCGATCTGGGTGCTGCCCAACCCATCTGGTCTCAATGCGCATTACCAGTTGGAAGACCTGGCGCGCCTGTACCGCTCGCTGAACGATGCTGCGCAGGAAAGCAATGTAAAATAGTATTGTTGCGTTTTGGTCGGGGTAAGTGCGACACTCCGACCAAAACGCAACAATACAAAAAGAGTTGAGGCCTTCATGACAGAAAAGATCATCACCGGCAAGCTTAACGAAGCACAGCTCAACGCATTTCTCCAAAATGTGCTTCTAGCACGCCTGGCAACCGCCGTTCCCTCCAAAGAAAACCCTTCCCACTTTCAGCCGCACAACGTGCCGGTCTGGTACTTCTGGGATGGGCAGAGCTTGTTTATCAGCGCATTTCAGAGCACACGCAAGCTCAAAGAAGTGCGCCGCAACCCTTATATCTCCGTGCTGATCGACGTGATGGACGCGATCGACGGCGCGACAGCGGTGCTGCTGGAGGGTAAATCTGAGCTGATCCTGGAGCCAGAGACGGTGCAGGAGATGAGCCGCATTATCTACACGCGTTATATGGGCGAAGAAGGCGTCAAAGCAGAAGCGCCGCAGTCGTGGATCATCGATCCTGAAAACGCAATCATCCGGTTGACCCCGGCGCGCATTTATACCTGGTAAGGAAACGCCATGCCCGCAAAAGCGAAAAAAATGCTCCTTTGGGATTTTGACGGCACGCTCGCCTACCGGCCCGGTGGTTGGGCAGGCGCGCTGGCGGCGGTGCTGCGACAGTCTACGCCAGAGGTGAAGGCCAACGAAGATACCATCCGCCCGTACCTGCAAAGTGGATTTCCCTGGCACGCCCCCGAGAATGCCCACCCAAACCTCTCCGCTGAAGCGTGGTGGGACGAGCTGACACCGCTGTTCGCCCGCGCCTTTCGCAGCGTAGGCGCGAAAAATGGCATGGAGCTGGCGGGCAGGGTTCGCGCCGTGTATACCGATCCATCCGCATGGAAGCTGCACGATGACGCCCTCCCCGCGCTTGCGGCATTCAAAAAACAGGGCTGGACCAGCATTCTGCTCACCAACCACGTGCCCGAGCTGCCCGCGCTGCTCAAGCACCTCAAGCTGGACAAATCCTTTGAAAAAGTATTCAACAGCGCTGTCACCGGTTATGAAAAGCCTAACGGGCACGCATTCCGGCAGGTGCTGGAATGGGCAGGCCCCGCGCAAGACGCGTGGGTGATTGGCGACAGCTACCCCGCCGACATAATCGGCGCCAAAGAAGCAGGCCTGAAGGCTGTTCTGGTGCGCCAGCCCCACAAAGGCGCAGAACTGTTTTGCGAAAAGCTGGATCAACTGTCCGCAATATTGGGCTAAAAAACACATAAATTCCATCGTCAGTCAAGGCCCGCGTACAAACTTAGATCATTTGGGTCTTTTTTCTACACGCATTCCCTTGTATAATACGTTTTGAAGCGGTTTTTGGTGGAAGTCCAAAAACCCCGTTATAAACGGAGCAGAGATGGCCGAAAAGAGTGCGGCAGAGAAGATGCAGATGAAAGCCGGCTGGAGAATTCACCTGGTCAATGCCCCGCAAAACGCCGGTGCGCTTCTTGGAGCGCTGCCGGAGGGGGGCGTAATCGTGGATGCAGGCACAGCGCCAGACCCCGATGGCAGCGCAGACAGCGCTCTGCTGTTCGCCAACAACCGTGCTGAACTAGAGGCAATGCTGCCAGGGCTTCGTTCGCTAGTAGCCCAAGGTCGATCCGTGTGGGTGGCGTATCACAAAGGGACATCGAAGGTGAAGACCGACATCCACCGCGACAGCATCAACGACTACGCAAAAACGCTTGGTTTTATCGGCAACTTCATGGTCTCCATCGATGATGATTGGGCTGCTCTGCGATTAAAACCTGTGTAGCACCGCGCCCGCGGGTGGGGAGAATGATCGCTGTTCTTTAGCGGTATTAGCTACAAGGTGGGGGATATGAGGATTATCGATGAACACACCAACAACGCATACCCAAGTATCCGCCGGAGGTATTGCATACCGGCGTGTCGATGAACAAACCCAGGTTGTGCTAATCCTGGTAGGCCCACGCCGGCGCTGGCAGCTTCCAAAAGGCGCGATCAATGCCAACGAGCAGGTGGAAGAGGCAGCCCGGCGTGAAGTGCGCGAAGAAACCGGCCTGAAAGCGGACCTGCTCGAACCGTTGGAGACAATCGAGTACTGGTTCTACGCCAACCAGGGTGGTCAGCGCACCCGGTTCCACAAGTACGTGCATTTCTTCCTCATGCGCTGGACGGGCGGCGATGTCGCTGACCACGACCACGAGGTGGAAGAAGCGCGCTGGTTTAACATCGATACGGCGATTGATTTACTGTCTTTTGACAGCGAAAAAGCCGTGATGCGCAAAGCCAAGGCGCGCATCAACCACTATGAAACCGCGGTAGAGCAGCGGTAGCAGCATACACGCGCGCCTTCGGGTGCCAGATGGGGTACAATTCGAAGATCCGAAGCATCCCCAGGAGGCACCATGGAACTGTTTGAAACCATCCGCGCGCGCAGGTCTGTTCGCGCGTTTACCGGGCAGCCGATCCCTTGCGAGCATCTCGAAGCGATCGTGGATGCCGGGCGGCTGGCAGCTTCTGGCAACAACCGCCAGCCGTGGGAGTTTATTATCATCACCGAACCCGAAATCATGACGCAACTGCGCGTGCCGGAAGATCATTGGAGCAAAGGCGCGGCGGCGTATATTGCCGTGGTGATGGACACAGAATCGCGCTGGTGGGTAGAAGACGGCGCGGCAGCGGTGCAAAACATGCTGCTGGCCTGTACGGCGTTAGGCTATGGGGCTTGCTGGATCGAAGGCTACACCCTGCGCAACGAAGGGACATTTAAAGAGGTGCTGGGCATCCCAGAGAAGCTGCGGCTGTTCACAATGGTGGTTGTCGGGGTCCCCGCCGCGCAACCAGAGAAGGAAAAGAAGTCCCTGCAAGAAGTGCTCCACTGGCAGCGGTATGGGGACGGCAGCCAGGGATGAACCGCAGATTGCGCCGAAGGGAATTTCTGATGGCGGGCATCTCCGCATTGGCGGTGAGCTGCGTGGGCTGGGTCGCTGCGAATCTGCGCCGCGAAGAGGCCGTGCCCCCTACCCCCAGCGGGGTTGCCCCGTCCGTAGCGCAGACGCAGCGGGCAGCTTTCCCAGAGCCAACCGCCTTCCGGCCCGCCGCTACGCTGCCGCAGCCAGCGCCGGTGCTGCTCAATTCGCCCACCTGCACCGCGGCGGCGCAGTCACCCATTCTGCGGGCGGATTGGGGCGCGCGCGAACCGGCGGTATACCCGGGCGGAGGGGGTGAGAACGGCCCCTACAGCGTGGAGAATCCCAACGGCTGGCTGGTTTATGACCGGCCTATCGCAGAGGTGTATCATACCATCGTCGTCCACCACTCCGCCCTACCGCTCAGCGATGGCCCAAAAGAAATCCAAACCCTGCATATGGACGATAAAGGCTTCGCCGACGTGGGCTATCACTACCTGATCGACGAGACGGGCCGCCTGTACCAGGGCCGGGCAATTGCGGTACGCGGAGCGCACACCTACGCGCATAATTTTGGCGCGGTCGGCATCTGCGTGATTGGCAACTTCGAGTTAATCCAACCCACCCAGGCGCAGATCGAAATGCTCCAGGGCCTGATCGCCTGCCTGGTCAGCGGGCTGCCCAATGTCACCCGGTTGGCCGGTCACCGCGACCTGAATCCTGATGTTACGCTGTGTCCTGGCGCAAATCTGGCGCCTTTCTTGCCAGAAATTGCAGCGCAGTTCGGGCTGCAATTTGGCGCATAACCGCGCTTTGGGGGCCCGCCTCCGGGTGTGTTTCCGTTTGTTGGTGAAGCACTCAAGAAAATCAAACCCACCCGCCGCCTCCCCTCACCAACTTCCCGTTTTTGGAATACAATAAAGCGGTTTCACCCATCACAGCAAACGCCGCCGGAGGGCCGCGCTTAATGACCAATCCTCCATACCGCCGTAAATGGGGTCTTTTTCTCGGTTTGGCAACCGCCCTGGCCTTTGCGCTGGTTTCGCAAGGGATCAATTTCGTCGTAATGCCAGGGGCGCCGCTGTTCCTACCGCCATTTGGCGCGGTGGGCAACGTGCTATTGAGCGTGTTTCTTGGCGCGGTGGTCGGATTGCTGGCATCCTGGCCAGAGAACTTCTTTACCGGCGCCCTGCTAAGCAGCCTGGTCGGCTGGCTGGCCGTTGCGGTAGCCTCCTATTTCTCCGGGCAGACGAGCTCGGCTGTAAACAAAATCGCCGCGCTGATCATCATCCTCATCCCCATCGTCGGCTTCTTTGTGCCATTTATGGCGCTCTTCCGCTGGATTGTGGCGCGCGAAGAAAAGCTGCACATCGAGCAGCAGCGCATGGGCGCTTCCTGGGTGCCGTCCAGGCTGCTGCTGCCCGGCCTGCTGCTGATCATCGCGGCATGGCTGGGATATTTCAACCTGTACCCGCCGCGCGGGCAGAACGCGGTGACGCGCATGCATCAGATGATCGAGATGGCATCAGAAGCGGAGGCGCTGCCCGATCCGCTCAGCCCGCCTAATGTCACCGGTTTTCGCGAGAAGGCCACCCGTACATACACCATGCGTTGGGATCCGGACGATAGCAATCGTTTTGCCATTCCGCGCCCTTCTGGTAATGACCCTGCCTCCGCGGTCATCACCAGCTTTGATAACGGCTGGACGCTCGTCTGCATCTTCACCTCCCTCGACCGGCCACCCAACTGCCGCGGCTTCGACCGCCTGCCCGAGTTTGCCATTCCATAGAGGCATGCACCATGGATCAACTTGAGATCACATTCTTGCGCCACGGGCGCTCGCGCGCTGACGATGAAGGCGTGATGGAAGGTCGCTACGACTCTCCACTAACCGAAGCCGGGCAGGCCCAGGCCCGCGCGCGTGGAACGGAGTGGATGCAGCGCGGGGTTCAGTTTGACCAGGTGATCTGTTCTACGCTGGCGCGCGCCCGCACCACCGCAGAGATCGTGGCGGGCATCCTCGGCTCGCCTTTGGAAGCTGACCCGGCCTGGATGGAAATGGATAACGGCCTGCTCTCCGGCCTGAGTTTCGCGGAAGCAGACCAACGCTTCCCCAAGCAGGTTTTCTTCAATCCGTATGATCGCAAAGGCAGAACTGGTGAAAGCGATGTGGACCTGCACACCCGCGCGGCGCTGGCCCTGCAAAACGTTGTACGCAGAGGGCCATGTCGGTACCTGGTCGTTGCGCATGGGGGCATTCTCAACGCGGCTCTGCGGGTAATCGCTGGCGCGCCGCACCCGGTTAACTTTCATGGCGTGTGGTTTGCCTTCGGCGATCTGGGCTACGCGCGCTTTACCTACAACCCCGCCGGGCACCGCTGGACCATGCGAGCGTTCTGCGGGGGATTCTAAGCCGCGCCACAGCCAATATCGCTATTGCCCAGAAAGTGCTTGCTCAATGGGCAGGCCGTTGAGGTAAATCTGCACCTCGCGCACCTGCGGGAACTGGAGCGCCGCCGCTTCGAGTTGTGCGACCATGCGCGGGTTGTCGCACACGCCGCCCAGGCTGTAGGTACCTTCCAGGCGTATCTCGGCAAACCCATTCTCGTTTAACGTGGCCGACGCAACCAGCAGGTTCGAAGCGTGCAGGGCGTTATACAACCCCTGCGGCCCCACACGCTCGTCACGGATGGCAAACAGCGCGGAATACGCCGATACTAACGGGTCATTACCTGCGGGAACGGCCGTTCCTACCGCCACCAGCGAATCGTTGCAGCCAATTGGCGTACCCGATTGCCCCGCATCTTCTAGCTTTACAAGGAACACATCCACTGTATCGGCCGGTGAGGTGGGAGGGTTGGTGGCCCCTGTGGGCGGAACCACGCTGGTTATGGTGGCTTCTATCTCAGGCGACGTAGGAGTCGTAGGAGGGCCAGGGGTTGCAAAAACCGGGATATTGCACGCCAGGCTCACAGCCGTCAATACGAGGAGACCAAGCAGAATCTTTGCTTTCATACCAATATCATACACCCCTTTTATCGAGCAGTTTCGGGCTTCGGACCTCAAGAGCCCCTCTCCGACTCGCGCAAGCGGTGGGGTCAGCCATCGTTTGGCTGATCCCACCGCTGCTGCTTATCCAATTTCTCGGTTGCTGTCGAATTACTGCTGGCCACCCTGCACCAGGCGGATGTTCGAGCCGGTGCTATCGGTGCGCAGTTCGTAGTTCTGGCCGCCCGCGCTGAAGGAGATGCGATAGCCAGGGGTTGCGACCTGCGCACAGTTGGTGTCTCCCTGTGCCAGACCCAAACAGGCATCCGGCCAGGTTTCCACCGTCACCGAGGTTAAGGCGACCTGGTTCAACGGTACGTTCAACGTCTGGCCAAGGAATTGCGACGCAAGGTTGATCACCTGGTCGAGGCCCACGCGCAAGCCGCCGCCATCCGCGCCACCACCCTGGTTGGAGCCACCGCTGCCGGTCCCGCCGGTATTACCTCCGGTGCTGCCACCCTGGTTACTGCCAGACCCTGTACCATCCTGATTGTTCCCTGTCCCCGTGCCGGTACCGCCCTGGTTATTGCCAGTGCCAGCGCCGCTGCCGAGGAAAATGCTGGGGTCAGCATTCTGATTCCAGCGCACGTTGTTCCCAGTCGTATCGGTGTGGATCATATACAGATTACCATTGGAACGCGCAACCACCTGCCAACCGGGGGTAATTGCCTGCGAGCACATTTCACCCTGGCTGGATAGGTCAAGACAGCCATTTTGGAAGTCAATCTGCTGGGCGAAAAGGAATTCCACATCGCCGCCCGCGCCACCAGACTCCTGCGTGACAAACTGTGAGATGTTATTCTGCAGGTTCTGGCTCAGGCCAAACTGCGAACCGCTGGGGCTGGGAGCCGTATTGCCGCCCGAACCGCCCTGACCACCAATAATCCCACCAGGACTCCCGGTACCGCCGGTGCCAGTGCCGCCCTGGTTGCTTCCAGCACCACCCTGATTATTGCCAGAATCCGTGCCACCAGTGCCGTCCGTTCCTCCTGTGTCGCCCTGTCCGGTGCCGGTTCCGCCAGTGCCACCGGTATCACCCTGACCAGAATCACCCGGCATGGCCGTACCCCCCTGGCCGGAATCGCCTGGCATGGCGGTTCCACCCTGGGGATCCGGCCCAGTCTGCGGGATCACCGGGGTGACCGGCGCGCAGGCTGCCACAAGCAGTACCACAATGAGCGATACGAAGGGTATATACTTTCGTAAGCGCATTCTCAACCGTTTTCCTTTCCGTTGCCCGAACATTTCCCGATTTTCTGTTCCCACGGTCGCCTGGTGAGCGCCCCGACCGGCAACGTAAGGTCAAGACGCCGCACGGCACGCATGGGCGTATAAGCGGATTATAGAAGGTTCGGAGAAGCGCCCGTAGACCGGGAAACCCATCTCAAAAAGGCGGGTTTTCCCGTACAACTTTCGTTATAATTTGTGTAGAGGAACGCACACTATGCCCGACAAAACAAAACGACCCGGCAACATCCTCTGGCTTTGCCTGCTGCTGGCGACCGGAGCGGCTGCCTTTACCGCCTTCGGAATCTGGCTGCTGTTCGGCGGCGTTCTCGGCACCGGGGTACTCGCGCTCGTCATCGGCGCGCTGATGGCAGCCGCCGCGCTGGGCTTATACTACCAAAAGCGCTGGGGCGTGGCTATCTTTGGCCTGCTGGCAGTGCTTGGCTCGATCAATCACATGGTGAACGTGGTCGCCCGCTATCCAGCAGAGGCGCTTCAACAGCCAGTGGCGATTGCCTCGGCAGCGGTGAGCCTCTTATTCGCTATCTTCATCCCCGCAGCCCTGCTCTACCTGACCCTGCTGCTCTGGCGGCAGAGCAGTTAAACCTTACAGCGATAGGATCTCCACCACCTGGGCGCGAGCATCACCCGGCGCGCCGAGGAACTGCACACGTTCGCACAGCTCCAGCAGCCGCTCGGATTGTTCTTGCTGCGTAACGTACAGCCGGTCGGGGATCGCGTCGCCGCGGATCTCGTGCAGCCGTTCCAAATCCTCCACAACCCCGGTTACCTGATCGAGCAAGGCCTGTACCGGCCGCCCCTGCCCGCGCACGATGTATTTGGCTGTCACCGCTGCCATCATCCAAAAGAAGGCCGTCCGTTCAGAGATCTTCTCAGCACGCTCATCGGCATTGAGCGGCTCGACCGGCTCGGGTTCCTGAACCGGTACGCCAGCCTTGTCAAACAGAAGCCGCGATTCTGCAGCTCGCTGGGCAGAAGAGAGCGGCACCAGTGTCCAATCGATAATCACTGCCGGCTCGCGGTACAGCACCGCCGAAAACGATCCAGTCGGTGGCGCATTGTGATGGTTTTCGTGGATATTTGCCGGTTCGCCAACCTTGCGGAAAAGGGCCAGGCGTGCCGGGCTGCTGCCCACTGAGGTTAGCGGATGGCGATCACATAGTTCTGCGCTGTTTTGGTCGTAAACCGCGATGACCAGGTCGATGTCGCTAAACGAATCATGATCGCCGCGACCAATACTACCAACCAGCCAGGCTGCCGCAAAGCGCGGATCGGCTTCTAACGAGCGTGCTGCCCGCCGCAGCATATCGTCGCGAGCGGCGGCGTAGACTTCTCGCGCATACAGCGGGCCGGTCATGGCTGCTCCTGCGCTGCCCGCGCCGGGTGGTGCGTGTGTTGTGCTTCTGTCAATCCTTCACGTGCAGGGAACATCCATCCTCCTCAGACGCCGGCCTTCCACAACTCGATTCAACAACAGAGTGTCACCGGCGTGTGACGCTTTAATCCTAACATCCATTTCACAAAACAGATATGGTTCTTGACAGGGAAATCAGGACTCACAAAGTCGAGCACTTTGTGAAAGTCCCATCCAGAGGGCCATCCCCCAACCCCTGCCTGCGCTTGCTCCGCAAGCTGGAAGGGAGGAAAAGATTTTCGCTCTTTATGGTTTCAAGGAGTTTGGATGTCACAGGGGGTGATTCCACGCCCTGTGACATCCAAACTCCTTGAAACTACATATGAGCCAAGATTTTTTGGGATATCAGTGGCCACGTTGCGGCCACTGATATCCCAACCCCCAATAAAAGGGAAGAACTTTGTGAAAACCGTGAAGGAATTTTGCGAATCTCATTCTTGTTGTATTTTGATCTTATTTATCTATAATGAGAGTGCGTTGATCGCGTTTGCAAGAAACAGGTGAAAAAAATGAATAGCCAACGGGATGCAGAACAGCTTTTTCGCGAGCTGCATGAGGCTCGGGCGAATGAATATGACCAGGACGTGAGCCGGTGGAAAGAAATACTGGCACGCGAACAGGAGCAATTAAAGGCCGATGAGGCCGAAATCCGCGAGAGCCTGAAGCGCTCGGGCACGGACGTGGATCTACTCGACAAGCGCGCGCTGCGCGCTAAGGATGCGACCGCCGTTTTTCTGCGCGAAACCCGCGCCCGTCTGGCAGACCGTGCCAGCCTGCGCGCCGAAGACTTCAAAAACCGCGCCGTACTTTCCAGCCTGGGGGATGGCTGCCGGACCAACGTTTCTCCGTTCACCACAGCCATTGTCGCCGCGGACCCGGGCAAAATCTCGCACATCGAGGGACAGATCAGCGGTGGCTGGGTTTTCCCAAACAATCCCGGGCAGATCAATATCAAAGACTCAGACTCCGGCGAGGGTTGGGGCTGCTGGGCCACTGCCTACCCTCCCCCGGTGACGGCCAACGTCTACTATTACTTCATCCCAGACCGAACGGCCACCTGGGAGCTTTCCGCGGTGACCGTCTTCCACGGCTTCTACATTGCCAAAGCGGATGATGGCGTTCTGACCTGCAAGCGGGCAAAAGCACGCCTGCACGCCCGTATCAAGGCCTACCAGTATTACTGGCAGGGCGAGCGCACCTACAAGCTGATCGACATCAACGACGGCGATATCAACGAGACGCGCAATTACGACTCCACCCAATTCCTGTGGACAACCGCCGGTCTGCGCGGCGGTGACCCGGTGCTGGTGCAGTTGGAAGTCTGGGTTGAGGCGATTGCCAGCGGCGGCGGCTCATATTCCGAGGTGAACTTCTCAGACGGCGCAGCCAATTACATCGAGCCGCTGTTCCTCTCGGTCCAGCCCTTGTAACCCCGGATGAATTTGACCGTGGAATTGGCATGGCGAATTCCACGGTCAAATTTAAATCTTTATCGCTGCGCGCAGCTTCTCCGGCATCACTTGCGCGTCGATCTGTTCCGCGCCAGCGAAGCGCGCAAAACGTTCCAGCCCGCGTGCCAGTGCCTCCGCGAAGGCCGAGTCGTTCTCCGGCGCGTCCGGTTCCAGCCAGAAACCCAGCACCCGCAGGGTCTTGCTGGCTCGGTCTAACCGCGGATCGAGCCGTCCAACCAGCCGGTCGCCGTAAAGAAAGGGTATGGTGTAGTAGCCCCAGCGGCGAAGCTCCACCGGCTTGTACACCTCCCAGATGTACTCGAAGCCAAACAGGTTCTTGGCCCGCCCGCGCGCGCTGACGATCTCCAGTGGGGCGAGGATGGTTACCTCTTCATCGGTCGAGATGACCGGCTTCCAATCCTCCGGCATGCCGCCCGCTTCCAGCAGATCCAGCCGGCCGCGATCCTCGCCGGGAGCATAGTGGATCTCCTTCCAGCCCTCCACCTGCACCGGCAGGGCATCGCCCTGCTCCACCAGCCGGTCCAGCCATGCCTGGGCAGCCATCTTATCGATCTTTCGCATCAGGAAGTCACCCACAGTATTCGCGAATCCCCGCTCGCGCACCAGCCCATAAAAGCGCAGCGACTTCCCCGCGAAATAGCGCTCCGCATCCTCCAGTGAAGCCTCATATAGATATTCTGGCGGCGCAACGTTTTCGCGGAAGTCATACACGCGCTCGAAGCGCTCACGGTGGTGCACCATTACCTCGCCGGTGATCCACATGGCGTACAGCGCCAGCGATGACTCCTTGCGCCCGCGGTAGTTGCCTTTCACCGTCGATGGGCCGTCAAAATCGCGGTTGCCCAGCGGCCCGCGCTCGCGGATTGCCGCGCGCACCGAATCGAGCAGATCTGAGTTCTTCGCAGCGAAATCCGCCCAGCGCCCGTGCGATTTGAAATACTTCATATGCAAGTGCCAGTACGGCAGCTCTTCCATCGGATAGAAGAACAGCGAGCCGCCGTAATCAAAGAAGCGGCGCTCTCCGTGCATCAATTCTTCCACATAGCTGGGCTGATAGTCGGCCACGCGAGAATGCAAGACGATATCGTGACTGCGCGCGATCACATTGAGCGGGTCGAGCTGTACGGCCTCGCACGCGCGGATGGCCTGTTCGGTGCCGGCTTTGCCTTGCCATCGACGTCCGGGCCACAGGCCCTGCCGGCCCATCACGTAGCGGCGTGCGGTCTGCTTGGAGATTTGGATTGGCTGGTGTGTGCTCATAGAGAAATTGTACAGGAAATTTGTTCTAGGAGATAAGAAAATTGCCGGGTTTGTAGGTTTCCTACAAAATCCGTAAATCTGCGAGCGCCAAGAACGCCTCACCCCCGGCCCCTTTCCATTTCTTTCGAAATGGAGAGGGGTGCCTTGTTCCGCCCAGGTATGGGTTTGCAAGGCACCCCTCTCTGGTTTTGCGGGATCAGCTCACTACAATCAACGTACCATTACAACAGCAAAGCTGGAGAGGGGCTGGGGGTGAGGCGTCTTTGGCGCGGGCAAATTCACGCGCTATTCGAAGTAATCCACCGCCTGCCCTCGCGAGTGCTCCAGCGCGGTGCGGATGATCTCAGAGTAGGTCGGGTGAGCGTGGATGATCTCTGCCACGGCGCTTACCGGGGTGCCGAGCGCGATCATGTTGGCCAATTCCTGCATCATCTCGGAGACACCCTGGCCGATGGCCTGCGCGGCGACGACCTTGTTATCCTTGACCCACACTTTCAGGAAGCCATCGGTGTAGCCCTCGATCCGCGCGCGAAGGTTGGCGGCAAACGGTACGCGCACGGCCTTTACTCCGTTCTGCTCCATCGGCACCGTACCCACCGCAACCACCTCGGGGATCGAGTAGACCACTGCCGGGATCACGCCATATTCCATCTTGCGCAGCCCTAATCCAGAGCCCTTCATGATGTTCTCGGCGCAGACGATGCCCTGCTGGATGCCCACGTGCGCCAGGATCGATTTGCCCGTCGCATCGCCAATGGCCCATACGCCTGGAACCGTGGTGCGCAAGTTGTCATCTACGCAGATGCCCTTCTCGTTGTATTCGATCTCCAGCTTGCGGAACATCTCTTCCTGGATGACCGGCTTGCGGCCAATGGCGATCAGCACCGCGTCTGACTCAACCTCCACCACTTCTCCCGTCTTGCGGTCTTTGGCGCGCACAACCCCCTGCTTGCCAT
Source organism: Chloroflexota bacterium (assembly GCA_023434145.1). Taxonomy (GTDB): domain Bacteria; phylum Chloroflexota; class Anaerolineae; order Anaerolineales; family Anaerolineaceae; genus DSYU01. Next base: position 43,210 of record JAEYTI010000359.1, read on the forward strand.
CCGCCGACTGCTCCACCGCCGTCACCTGATGACCGGCAAGGATTCGAACGCCATTTTCAACGTACAGGCGGGTGAGTGTCTTGGATATTTCCGCGTCCATGCCTGCCAGAATCGAGTCGAGGTATTCTACGATGGTCACCTGAGCGCCGAGGTTGGAGAAGATGGTGGCGAATTCCAGCCCGATCACGCCGCCGCCGACGATGGTCAGCCGCCCGGGCAGCTCGCCAATCGAGATCAGCCGGTTCGAGGAAACCACGAACGGGTTATCCTGCTTCACAAAGTCGAGCATCAGCGGCTGAGAGCCGGTGGCAAGGATGATATTTTCGGCCTCGATGTGCTCTTCCTCGCCGGTATAGTGCATTACGTAGCCATCGGGGTCAAGCTTGCCCTTGCGGATGCAGACCTTGCCTGCACCTTCCACGCTGGCCTCGCCCGCGTAGATATCCACGCCGTGATGGCGCAGCAGTTCGGCCACTTCCTCACGAGACTGCACGATCACTTCGTCGCGCCGGGCAGCGATCTCTTTGAAATCCACGCGAATATCCGATACATGCACGCCGTATTTGGCGCTCTCGCGTACCGTGCGGGCGATTTTGGCCGCCTCGATCATCGACTTCGAAGGAGTGCATCCCCAGTTCGTGCAGATGCCGCCCACGTAATCGCGTTCTACCACGGCTACCGATGCTCCGAGCTGTGCGAGACGTACCGCGCACGAATGCCCCGCCGGACCTGCTCCAATGACGACCGCCGTATACTTTTTCATCATTTCCTCCCAGTAATATCCTTATTGATCTTTGTTGGATCGTTGTGTATCGGAAATAGAGTTTCCGATACACAACGATCCAACAAACAATTATGTGCTTGTGCACGAATTTGTTCTTTTTGTCACACACGAATTATTGTACGTAACCATCGTCTGGAAAACGTTACGATCCGCATGTCGTGTAAAAGGTTTCGTAACTGCTCAGCCACAGGGGCTTTTTTTATGAATTGCGGGCTCCGTCAGCCTATTAAAGGGAAATGTGGGTATTTTGAAAACGCTTCTCGTTTTCAAAATACCCACATTTCCCTTCTGCGCTCCCTACGGGAGCGCGTTTCAAGCCAGCAGCCCGACAGGGCTGAACAGTTGCAAGGTTGTTATAGGAGAAAGAAAAGGATGAACCACCAAGTTTTTCCCATTTACAAAGCCTTGGTGTTTTTCTTCGCGAACTTCATGCCTTTGTGGTTCCTTTCTTTCTTCCTGTATAATGGCGCTATGACCATGAGGGTGGATCCATGAGTCCTGAACGAGCCGCGCGGACGCTGGCGATGCTTGGCGTCGTGCTGCTGCTGGCGCTGTTTGCCCTGCGCGGAGTTTCGCTCGCACAGACACTGAGCACGCCCGATGCGCAGGAGGAAGCGGAAGCACTGGGGCAGGTTTCGTTGGGCGGCTATTATTACTCCCCCGATGGCTCGCAGGTTGCCTTTGAGCAGGGTTCGCCCGGGCAGGTGCGGCGTTGGTTTACGATGGATCTCGCCAGCGGCGCGGTCACCGGTGGCCGGTTGGAACTGCCCGAGCAGAACACCTTCGTCATTCGTAATGAGCGCATGTACCTGCGCATCGATGAGGTGGAGACCGAGGTCAATACATCACCGATTGTCGTGCGGGTCACCGACATGGTGCTGGCCCCGGACGGCGACTCGGTAGCCTTCACCGGGCAGCGGCAAAGTGGACCGGAGAGCCTATACGTGCTAAACAACAGCGGGCAGGTCGATTGGTTGGGCGAGGAAGAGTGGATCCACTATCTCACCTGGTCACCGGATGGCCAGTTCCTGGTCTATGTCGCCCCGCGTGGAGAATACGATCAGATCAACACCATCAGCAGAAATGGCGCCGACTTTACCCAACTGACGGATGATCCAACGCACAAGAGAAACCTCTCCTGGTCGCCAGACGGTGCGACAATCGCGTACGTGGCAGTTGAAGTAGCGCATACGCCTGAGCCGGTTGTCCGCTTTCCGCCAACACCCACCCCCACGATCACAGCCGAGTTGATCGAAACACCTTCTCCAACACCCACAGCGGAGACCGAGACGCCAACCGCATCGCCACTGCCCGATCAAAAGCCGGGGGAAGGCACGTTTCTTGGCGCGGACATTTATTTGATCGATCCTGATGGCGCAAATATCCGCCGATTGACCGATTCGCCCGAGCACGAATCGCGCCTGGCATGGGTCAACGGCGGCAGCGAGCTGGCATTTGCCCTCAACGACCCCGAGAGCCCGCAGGTCAGCTACCTGAACGCCATCAATCCACAAACCGGCACCGCGCGCCGGGCCTATCCGTACGTGTCGATTGATGCGCTGCGATGCCCACCTGCCTTGCCGCGCAGCGCAGAGCGGATTTTGCAACTGACGGCAACAAACAACGGGATACAGGCGGTTGGCGTTCCGGTAGTGCTGCGCGCCGGGCAGCAGACGTTTCCCCCCGAGAGCATCTTCGACGCCGACCAGCGGCGAAGCGGCGCCGTGCGGGTTGAGACGATCGACCTGCAGCCAGGCGAGACGCGCACCGTAGAGTGGCCGGTGCGCCCTGTTTCGGGGCTGGTCACCCACTTCTCCGCTGTGATCGACCGGCCCGAAGCGGTTCTGTTCGCCGAGCAGCACTGCGCGGTTCAGAACACGTACCAGGGGCTGCCCAACCTGCCGTTTTTGCCCGTCACCGCCCCGCTGCTGCTTGCGGGGATGCTGCTGATGCTGCCACGGCTGCTCCAGCAGAAAAAGCCGCTGTTGTGGGTCCTTTGGGCGATGAGCCCGGTGGCATTGTTGGGTCTGGTGCTCTTCGAGGCGCAAAGAGCAGCTATTGACAAGATTTTTATGCCTTTTTAAACATTCTTTAACAAAAAGTGGTTGACTTTCGACGAAAAAACAACGACAATATAATCAAATATGACGAATACTTATTTATTGTTGGAGAACTTAATAGGATCGAATTGCACAACCGGTGAGACGGTTCATTTCTCACCGGTTGTGCTTATGTATCCAAGGAGACGCCATAAACCATGCTGACACTCGAGTTTGACGGCCTGTTCCGCGGCGCCCCGCAGGAACTGCACTTGGGGGATAACGCCGGATTGATGTGTTATGGATGGGTAATTTTACGAGATGGGGTTGCGATTGCCCGCGGGCATGGTGGTTATGCCCGTAGTGAGCACGCCTCATCCAACGTCGCCGAATACCTTGGCCTGATCGAGGGTCTCGAAGCGCTGCTGGACATGCACGGCGAAGATGAATGGGTGCTCATCTGCGGCGACTCGAAATCCGTGATCGACCAGATGGAAGGCACATCCAATGTCTCCGCCGAGAGCATCCGCCCGCTGCATCGCCGGGCCACCCGGCTGGCGCGACGCATCAAAAAGCTGTATTGGATGTGGACTCCACGCGGAGACAATCACAAGGCAGACGCGCTCACCCGCCGCGCTTTGCAGCAGATCCGCGCAGACAACGAGAAGTACCAGGCAGCCCAGCACCGGCTGGAGAGCTCGCGCGCCCAGCACACGGGCGGCAAACTCCACCCCCTGCTGGACCTGCGCATGTACCAGTCTGTATAAAGAAGCGAATGTGGTTGTTGAAAACGCGAAGCGTTTTCAACAACCACGCCACAGCTTAATGAAACACCCTTTTAATTTCAGGTCAGTTTCAAGCTGAATATGGGTTGCCTATCGCGGGCAGATGCCCGCGATAGGCAACCCATATTCAAACCTAAAAATCGTCGGTTTTGTGCGTGAAGGCGCTTCCGGGGAAGCCGGTGAAGAACGTCAACGTGCGGCGCCAGGCCAAATCCTCATCCTCCGAGAGCTTCTCGTCGCGGTACGACCAGTTGTTCTTGCGGATATATTCCTTCATGTGCTTCGACTGGCCTTCCAACCGCCGGACAGTGTCATCGATCAGCAGATTCACCGCCTTAGGGAAACGGCCCGAGTGCGCCTCGATTGTTCCGCGCAGGTGCGGCAGGCACAGGCCATCAGAGGCAAGGTAGCCTTCCTTCACGTCGCCGTCGTGCTTTTGCAGCTCCTCACACAGGGTATGCAGGCCGTTGCTGGCGGCGTTCTCACCTGCCTGGCAGGCGGGGCACACCCCACGCGGGTACAGCGGTCCGCCCACCTTTTGCCCCAGCAGCTTGCGGATCCACCCGCCCAGGCTGTTCGCTGCGCCGGAGGGGCTGCCGGGTTTCATTGTCTTCAACTCGCCCGCCACCACGCGACCCAGGTGTTCGTAGATAATGTTTGTACCCAGCGGCAGCGAGCTGGTCATCACCTCGCGGGCGACCATCACGCGTGTATGCGGAGCGCAGAAGCCGTACGAGGCAAGAATACCCTGGCGCACGTCCGGCTCGTTTACGTTCTCCCACAGAAACGACTCCAGCGCCCGCTCTGAGCCCTGCCGGAACAACCGGCAGGCCGGGCAGCCGGGCTTTTTCATCGCATCGATCAGGTTGTTTACTGCCAGTGCAAATGCCATCAGTCGATCTCGCTCCGCACGTGCTTGATCAGCCGCGTCAGGCCGATCATCGCCAGGATTGCCAGCAGAACCACCCACCAGAAAGAGAGCTGCATGCGCGTGGTAAGCCCGAGCAGGCCAATGAGGAAACCCAACGCTTCTACGAAACCCAACCGCTTTAGATGCTCGCGCCCAAGGCCGCTTTTTTCGTCAATCCGGTCTACGGTGCGCAGCCGCTGGTAGAAATTTGCCAGATCCCAACCACCCAGCGCCGCCACGGTGCCAATCAACAGCAGCCAGCCGGGGCCGTTCAGTAGAAACGCAATCGCGCCACTGAGTATCAGCAGGTCCATAAACAGGCTGCTGATGGGGCCAGGGTCGCGCTGCTGCGCCGCCAACCAAAGCGCGCCAACGCCAATGATGCCGAGCGCCGCCAGCAAAACGCCAATCTGCGCGTACGCGACGGCAAATGCCGCAACCGCAACAAGGATATGACCGACCAAAAAGCGCTGCACTGTAGTCATTGCGTTACTCCCCTGCCCCATGTTCTTAGGAGAGCCGTAGCCAAGCCAGGCCTATTGGGCTTTCGATACTGCATCAATGCCGTCATCGCATCACTCCCCGCACCCGGTTGCCGGGCGCTACCCGGCTAAAAGCCGTGCGCACCATGGGCTCAAATGGTCGTTCCACGTCCCAATCGAGAATGCGGATGCCCAATCGCTGGATTCTCCGCAGCAGCAAAGCCCGTTCCGCCCGGGCGATCTGGTAAGAGAGATCTTTGTGCAGGCCCAATGTCCGCGCCTCGAACGATACCGGATCCGGGCTGACCAGCATCACCTCGTATCCGCACGCGCGGAGCTGGGTAAAGGCAGGTACGTCACTCTCCATCAGGGGGCTAACCATGATGATCTGCGAGCCGGTGGGGAAAAAGCGTGTTGGCAGGTAGCCCAGGCTTTCCAGCGCAAAGTTGTGCCCGGTGCGCGCCTGCCCCAACATGTAAACAATGCGCTCCTGCTGTACCTTGCCATAGCCAGGGAAAACGCGCTCCATGCCAAAGCCATACACCAGCAGCCCCACGCGATTGCCCTCATCCAGCAGGGCTTGCGAAAGCGAGCCAGCAGCTTGCACGCTGTATTCAAACAGCGACGCCCCGCCCTCAACTTCAATATTACTCTGACGGCGAGCATCGAGGATGATGCCAACGTCGGCGATACGCTCCAGCTCAAACTGATTGACGTGGAGCTGGTGCTCGAACCGCGCGCTAGCCCGCCAATTGATCCAGCGGCGCGGATCGCCCATCTGGTACTCGCGCAGGCCGATAAAATCGACACCGGAGCCGCTCTTGCGCGATGGAATCGGCCCAAAGTGCCCATGAGTCCGCTGCGGGCGGATCGCCACGCGGCGCAGCGGCGTAAGATCCGGCAGGTAGATGATCTTATAGCGGGCGCTTAGAAAGGTGCCGCGTCGCATCACACCCAGGTGCTCTGACACGCTCACCCGCACGTCGCCCAGGTAATAGCTGCCGCGCCCGCCTTTGATCGAATATTCCAATACTGCCTGCGCGCCCTTTGGCAAACTGGTGAGCAGGCTCGTCTTACCCTCGATCAACTGCAATCCCGGCGGCAGCGAGTCTTCGATCAGCACTTCGTCTAGCGTGCTGCCGTGGTTGGTCACTATCACGCGCACCGTAACCGGCTCGAACTGCTTTGTCAAACCAGCGCTTACTACCCGCTCGACGGATAGATCGAGCGCGGGCGGGCGGTGCATCAGGGTCGCGCCCAGGTACACTACCAGCGGCAGCGCGAGCAAAATCGGTCCGCCGCTAAATGTGACCAGCCCGAGCAGGACGAGCCCCAGGATCAGCCCTGCCATCACCAGGAAGCGGCTGTTCAGCGGGCGCGCGGAATCATCGCCCGGCAATCCGGGGCCTCCTGACCTGCCCGGCTGCCCTGCGCCCGGCATCATGCGCCCCGCACCACCGGGACTGCCACCCCGCGCACAATGTCGCCAAGTACTTCATTCCCCGCGGCTCGATCGGTCCATAGATCCGGCTCAAGCAGCAGGCGATGAGACAGCGCGGGCAGCACAAACGTCTTTACATCATCGGGCAGCACGTAGCTACGCCCGTTGAGGGCAGCCCAAGAGCGAGCCAACTTCAGCAACGCCAGAGTGCCGCGCGGGCTTGCCCCAACCGTCACCTTGCGGTGACGGCGTGTCTCGGTGATGATGCTGACGATATAGGTTTCAAGATCAGGGTCGATATAAACTTCTTCCACCGCTTCGCGCATCGCCATCAGGCCCGCGGCGTCTGTCACCGGCTGCAAGTCCATCGCATCGGTGCGCCGCTCGCGCCGCCGCCGCAGAATCTCCTGCTCTTCTTTCTGCGTCGGGTAGCCGACCGAGAGTTTCATGATAAAGCGGTCTAACTGCGCTTCGGGCAGCGGGAAGGTGCCTTCATACTCGATGGGGTTCTGCGTGGCCAGCACGATGAACGGCTGCGGAAGCACCATAGTTTCGCCTTCCAGCGTCACCTGGTATTCCTGCATGGCTTCTAGCAAAGCCGACTGCGTGCGTGGCGACGCACGGTTGATCTCGTCTGCCAGAATGATGTTAGCGAACAGCGGCCCCTGGCGCAGAATAAACTGGCTGGAGGCCCGGTCGTAGATGTAGCCGCCGGTGATATCACCGGGCAGCAGGTCGGGCGTGAACTGAATACGCTTAAACAAAAGCCCAAGCGCGGTGGCGAAGCTGTTGGCGATCAACGTCTTGGCAAGGCCCGGGTAATCTTCCAACAGCACGTGCCCGCCGCTGGTAAGGATGGCCGCCATGATCTTTTGCAGCACTTCACGCTTGCCAACAATGGCCCGCTCCACTTCCTCTATCACCCGGTTCGACAGTTCGGCAACTTCAGTGACCGGTATTGTCATGCGACACCTCCAACTCTTCTTCGATGTATTGTAGAATGGCGGCAACACGCGGATCGTCCCGGTCGGTTGTGAAAATATCCGCGGACCGAGATGGGAATAGGGTGCGGATGCGCTCCACAAAGTTCCGCCACAGCCAGGGCAGAAAAGCCGTGGGTTGCAATTCGTCGCGTTGCAGCGCAAACAGGGCGTATTCGCGCACGTGCTCCGGCACGTCGATTGTGCCAGCACGCAGGCGGTCATCCACTTCACGAGGGGTAAGGCGGTAGCGGTGCGAGAGCACACCAATCAACAAGCGCCCGTACGTGGCGTGAAAGTTGGTTGTATAGTAGCGGCTCGCGCCCCTTCGCATGAGCTGCACTTTCTGCGCCCAATACAGCACCCGGCCCGTCGAGGGGGAGGAATAAAAAAGCTCAGCCGTTTCGGCTAACGGCGGCTGAATGAAGATCTTTCGCTTTCCTGAGAGCGCGCGAAAACCCATCACCGCCAGAATGAGCAGCATGACCGCCCAGAAGTACCACTCGGGCGTGGTAATGGTAAACAGGCGGATGACATACCACAGGTACGAGAGCGGCAGCACAATCACTTCGCGAACAATGCCCTGCGCCCACAGCAGAAGGGCTGTGACAGCAATCAGCGCCACGACCGCGGTAACAATCAGCCGGCGGGGGTTGAACTGCGGCGCATCGTTCACGAGCGTATCCTCTGTACCGCGCTGACAATTGCCGACAGACTGGTGATTGCGGTTCGTTCTTCTTGCCGCCCGGGGGCAGCCGCGCCATAGCGCACCTGCTCAAACAACTGCGTCAGGTTGTGCACCGGGCCGGCGGGGATGCCGTTGTTAAGCAAAAAAGCCTCGAACTCGTGCGGGGTCATATCTGCGCCACGGTACAGGTTGCGGTGTTCGGAGACGGCCTGTACCATCTGCAAGTAGCAGCGAATAATCACCCCGCGCACATCGCCACCCGCCTCGATGGCATTGATGGCGTTCTGCGCCTCGCGCTGCACGCGCATAAGGGGCGTGTTCTTCGCTAGCTGGGCTCTTCGCCACAGCGCCACCGCGATGCCAATCATGATCAGCGTCAGCGTTACGCCCAAGAAAATCGCTGTAGCAGTGGTTACCCAGTTTGGCGGGGCGGTGAACTCGGGCAACGGGGCGGACGGGGTCATTTCTGCAAACGGGAGCTGCTCCGCGCTCGTCCCTTCAAGGTTGAGTTCCTCACTCATCCTTTCTGGTAGCTGCGAGCCGGAGAGCCAGTAGAACAGCAGTAGAAATGGGATCAGCATCATCATGTCGCGCAGGAATTTCTTGCGCGCTTCTTTATTGATGATCAGATAGATGACGAAGAGCGGGAGAAATAACCAGCCAATAATCAGAAGGGCGCGAAAGATGGCCAACAGCGTGCGCATCCAGCCTTCTGGCACCTCGGCTGAGACCAATTCGGGGGCTACCTGCCGCACCGGCATAGGCGTTCCTGGCGAAAGGACGAGGGTTTCCAGGCTGCTTGCCAGCAGCAACAACGCCAGCACGGCAATACCTGCATAGAGAAACACCTTCGCGCGGGGATCCAGTTTTTTCACAAAGGTAATTTTATCAGAGAACGAGGAAACCGGTGATCACCCGTATGGCCAGGGTCAGGGCCTTCACAAAGGCGAGCGCTTTATGAAGGCCCCATCCAGAGGGCCATCCCCCGGCCCCTTCCTGCGCTTGCTCCGCAAGCTGGAAGGGGAGAAGTGGGGTTTTTGGGGTATGCGTAGCCGCGTTGCGGCTACGCATACCCCAAAAACCCCGAAAAAAGGGAAGCAACTTTGTGAAAAACGAGTGTCCAGGGTTGCTTCCGTAAATAGGCCGAGAACCGGCTGTTTTTGTTGAATCTGATACAATATTTTCTATGAATACCTCCGCCGACTCCCCCAAAATCCTCGCGCTGATCCCCGCCTACAATGAAGGTCACCGCGTCGCCGAGGTGATTAAGCTGACCAAAAACTACCTGCCCGTGCTGGTAATTAACGACGGCTCGACCGATGACACCCCCCGCTACGCCGAAGAGGCAGGCGCGGAGGTCGTTCACCAGATCCCGAACAAGGGCAAGGGCTCGGCGCTGATGCTGGGCTTTCGCAAGGCAATCGAGATGGGTTACGAAGCGGTAATTATGCTCGACGCCGATATGCAGCACGACCCTAACGAAATCTCGGCCTTCCTGGAGCTTTATGAGCGCGAAAAACCAGACCTGATCATCGGCGCGCGCGATTTCAAGCTGATGCCCCAGCCCCGGCGCACCACCAACACCTTTGGCACGTGGGTGTTCTCGTGGGCCATGGGCCGCCACATCCCCGATAATCAATCTGGTTTCCGCCTGCTTTCAAAACGGATGATGGAAGCCACGCTTGAATCGCGTGAAACGAGTTTTGAGTTTGAGGTAGAGATGATTGTGCTGTGCGAAGTGCGCGGGTATAAACTTGCCCACGTGCCCATTCGCACCATCTACGGCGACGAAAAGAGCCACATCCAGCCGCTGCGTCACATCGTCCACTTTTTCCGCATCATGTACAAGACGCGCCGCACCATACAACAAGCAAAGCGTGCCACCAGGTGAGTTATGCCTGACATTATGGATATAATTTTTTCGCGCCGGTCAGTACGCAGTTATCAGGACCGCCCTTTAGAGTCCGAGCTGATTCACAAGCTGCTGGAGGCTGCAATGGCAGCCCCTACCGCTTGCAACAGCCAGCCATGGGAGTTCATAGTGGTCAGCGAGCCGGAGGGGATGGACGCGCTGCGTCAAAGGCTGCAGTTTGCGCGCTACAATGCCCCTTGTGCGATCGCTGTTTGTGGAAATACCGAAATTGCAAATAGTTCTGCCGCGAAACACTACTGGGCGCAAGACTGCGCCGCAGCGATGGAGAATATTCTCATCGCGGCTGCCGGTCTGGGATTGGGCGCGGTATGGATCGGGGTATACCCAATGCCGAGCGTGATTAAACCGGTGCGCGAGGTTCTGAACCTGCCGGAAGCAGTGGTTCCACTGGGGATTGCCTTCGTTGGTCATCCTGCCGAGGGCGCCATTCCACACCCGCGCACGCAATATAATGACTACCGTGTGCATTGGCAGATATACGAGCCGCGCAAGCCTAAAGCGAAGATCAAAAACGCAAAGTATCTAGATTAAGGGTAATTCGGGGTAAGGGTAATTTTGTTGGCTTTGGTCGGCCAAGCTGCCCAAAGCCAACAAAATTACTACCTCATTTCGTTGTCCTGAACGGACAATCGAATAGCAAAAAACGGGAGTAGACGATGAGTGATGACTCACAGCATGCGCCAATTGGTGTAGAACCTCCACCGCGTGATGAATCGGACGTGCGCGAGCGGCATGCCGGTAACCGCGCCGGCTGGAACGAGGGCGCGCTGCATTATACTGCCGAGATCGATGAAACCGTGGCCTATCTGCTAGCGGGCGGGTCCAACCTGCACCCGGTGGAGCGCCGCAACCTGGCCAGGCTCGGCGATCTGCGTTCGTGGTGTGGCACCGCAATCCACTTGCAGTGCGCATCCGGGCGCGATACGCTCTCGCTGTGGAACGAAGGCGTGCCGCACGTGGTTGGCGTGGATATCTCCGACGTACATATCGAGAATGCGCGCAAAATCACCGCCGCGCTGCAAGCCGCCGGAAAGCCCGTGAGCGCGGATTGGCATCGCTGCGACGTGCTGGATACGCCGCACGCGCTGGATGGCACCGCCGACATGGTCTATACCGGGCGCGGAGCGATCTGCTGGATTATGGATCTGCAAGCATACGCGGCGGTCATCGCGCGGCTGCTCAAACCCGGCGGGGTGTATCACATCCTCGACGATCATCCAGTAACGTTCTTCTTTGATTTGGAAACAGACCGGTTCGATTACAACGGTACCAGCTATTTTGGCCATTACGAGGCCTCAAAAGGCTGGCCATCCACCTACATTGGCGATTCGCTTAACATCCCGGTTGAAAAACAAGCGGTCAAGCACGAGGCGATGTACAACTTCATGGCTATCTTCAGCGCGCTGCGCGGCGCCGGGCTGGTGATCGAATACCTGGGCGAGCACCCAGAACCATACTGGGATATCTTCCCCAATCTCAAGCCGGAACTGCAAGGCCGGCTGCCGCTAACCTTCTCGATGCTGGCGCGCAAACCAGAATAAGAGAACCTTTCCGAAAAATATTGCTTGTTGATTGTGTGGCGTAGCCACACAATCAACAAGCAATATTTTTCGGAAAGGTTACTGCCCAAGAAAGTGAAACGCACCCAATAGAACCATACCAAGCCGAGTAGGTACAAATCCACTATAATATAGTGTATGGTTGAGCGATCAACAACTGCTCGACCATGGAAAACCTACCAACAAGGAGTTTATGAATGGCAAACCAGTGGTCAGAACCACCCGAGATGGAAATTGATCCGAAGAAAAAGTACTTCGCGGAAATCGAAACCGACAAGGGCACGATCGAAGTGGAGTTCTTCCCGCAGCATGCCCCCAAGACTGTCAACAACTTTGTCTTCCTTGCCCGCCAGGGCTTTTATGATGGCGTCAAGTTCCATCGTGTAATCAGCAACTTCGTCATTCAGGGCGGCGACCCGACGGGTACAGGCATGGGCGGCCCCGGCTATAAGTTTGAAGACGAAGTAAAGAGCAATCCCAATAAGCACGAACGCGGTTCTTTGTCGATGGCAAACGCCGGTCCCGGCACCAACGGCAGTCAGTTCTTCATCGCCCATTCGCCTCAGCCGCACCTGGATGGCAAGCACACCGTCTTTGGCAAAGTAACCAAAGGGCTCGAGGTTGTCGATGCTGTGCGCCAGGGCGACGTAATGAAAAAGGTAACCATCCGAGAAGAATGAACAAAAACCCATCCCTCATTGGCGGGCTGATCCTGATCGGCCTGGGCCTGATGCTCCTGGTCAATATTTTCATCCCGGTCACCTGGCCGATTGCACTCACCGGGCTGGGCGTGGCAATGTTAGTGTGGGCCGTGCAGCAGCGTGACAGATATGGCGAGGGCATGGGGCTCAGCGGCCTGCTGACCATGACCATCGGCCTGATCCTGCTCTACCAGAACGCAACCGGGCATTGGGAAAGCTGGTACTTCCTGTGGCCGCTGTTGTTCGCCGCGGTGGGCGGGGGGTTGCTGATCAACCGCCGGCTTGCAAACGAACGCTATGGAGGCTCCCGCTACCTGCGCGTGAGCTGGTCGTTCCTGGCGCTAGGGCTGGCCGGGGTGCTGGTGCTGTGGATCTTCCGCGCTCAGCTAAGCTGGCCGTCGATCATATGGGGGATGGGTGCAATGTTCGGGCTGGTCGCTATTGCCAGCGGCCTCAGCCCCCTGCTGATCCCGGGAACGATCCTGGGTGGGTTGGGCTTGCTGTTAGCCTGGCAGAAAATCACCGGCGATTGGGCCTCCTGGGCCTATGCCTGGGCGCTGATCCCGGGTTTTGTGGGCCTGGGGATCTTCCTAGCCTTCATCAACCGGCGGGTGCCGCGTATCGTGGGGTTGTCGATGGCAGGCTGGAGCCTGTTTGTCTTCTTCCTCTTCGGCATATTCTTCGCCGCAGATGGGCAGTTCGCAGGCTTCTGGCCTATCCTGCTGATTCTGGCGGGCGTTATTGTGCTGGCGCAATCGCTGCTTGTGCCGCGTCGAAGATATCACCTCTGATCGAAGAAAGAACAGCGGGGCTTTCCTCTGATGGAAAGCCCCGCTGTTTACAGCCTACCCGGACTCTCTCTTCATTCCGGGTTACTGTTCACCAAAATCGTGAGGGCAGCACAACTTATGCTGTAGTTGTTATCCACCGCCCTCCCCGGTATTCTCATCGTCTGTGTTCTGACCGGCGTTCGGGCCGCGTGGATCGATATCGAGCAGGTTATTGTTCCACAGACCGGGGAACTCACCGCCTGGAACCAGCAGCCGCTGTCCCCGGAAGATCAGGTTCTGATCGGGAATTCCTGTGTTCATCGCCATCAGCTCACCAACAGTGGTATTGAAGCGCCGGGCAATGCTTGAGAGCGAGTCGCCCGACTGCACCACGTAAATACCTGTTCCAGAACTAATATTCGCGCCGCGGTTAAGATGCAGGTTCAGGCTGGCATTGCCGCCCGGGCCAAAATCTGCTACCACCGAACCGGCACCACCCGTCTGCGGGATACCCTGGCCCTGATCCTGACCACCGCCACCGGCACCCTGTGAAGCAGCCGGGATGATGAGTACGTCACCCGAATTCAGCAAATTGGGGTTGGCGCGCACCAGTTCTTCGAGCGTCACGCCGAAGCGGTTGGCAATATCAATCAGATTTTCACCGGCCTGAACCGTGTAGTTCTGCTGTTGACCGGCCTGTCCACCTGTGCCGCCGCCGGCTTCGGTCGTAGGCGTAGCCTCAGCAGTGGGAGTTGCCTGCGCTCCACCAGCATCGGTTGTGGGCGTCGCTTCAACGGTGGGAGTCGCCTGGGCGCCACCAGCATCTATGGTCGGGGTCGCCTGGGCTTCACTCTCGCCGCCGGTCTGCGGAACGCCCGCGGGGATCACAACTGTCTGAGCGTCCTCAAAGTCCAGATCGCAGTTCAGATAAACAAATTCGACGGCCTGATCCGAAGTAGCCTCAGCGTCGCTTCCGGCCCCGGTTCCACCATTATCAACCTGGAAGCCCATCATCCCCAGGACTTGCCCTAAAGTATCATTCTCCTGGGTTACGTAGGTTTCTCCGGCCTGAGCGTCACCAACTTCACAAACGAAGCCGGTATCAGCCTGGTTTTCGCCAGCCTCAGCGCCGGCATCAACGGTAGGCGTAGCCTGAGCAGCGCCTGGATCGACCGTTGGGGTAGCTTGCGTATCGTCAACGCCGCCGGCATCCGTGGTCGGAGTTACCTGTGCAGCGTCACCATCAGTAGCACCAGCATCATCCCCCATATTCACAGTAACGCCGGCAGGGAAGGTAACCGTTTCACCCGCCTCGATTATCAAGTCGCCATTCTGGCGCAGAAAATCCACAAGCTGCTCTTCAGTAAAGTCATACTGCCCCAGAATGTCACCCAAGGAGTCATCTGCGCCAACGGTAACACCACCTTGCTGGCCGCCGTCTTGCGCAAAAGCTGGCATTACGGCCACCAAGGCAAGGGCAACAATTACCATTACGCCCACCAGCATCGTAAGACGCCGTATTGCAGTTTGTTCCATAACTTTTCCTCCTACTCATAAATCGTACGATCAAATATCCCCCTGGCATATGCACCAAGATGCTCGAGCAAGATGCATATTCGAGTATATGAAGCGCGAGAAGCGGAAAAATATGGACTAATCCCTACCGTATCTGGAGCCTTCCCCCATCCGAATAGGGTACTCCCCTATAAAGTGAAATACCCCGGAGGCCAGTCCGGGGTATTTCACTTCTTCCTTCCACACACTCGTAAGGACACCCAACCAGTAAACGTCTTTACCAGTAATTGATTGGTCGCTCTTCCAACTCCCAACCTTGAGCATAGTCTACCAACTTGATACACAATAAGAAATACGATAGTTTCCCTGTATTTATCGGGCATCTTTCCCACACGATTTCTGGGGAGTTCCCCATAAATCGTATATGGTGAGCATGTTAGATTCTTGTTATATTCTCATAGTTATATTCTTGTAATTTTCCTGTAAGGTTAATACTATTGTATTCCTTCTAAAAGCGAGTATAACTAATATAGTTCGACAGTCCAAACATTCATTTTTTTGAAGAGGTGTAATATGTTATTCGCTCCCAAGGAAAAAGGTCAGGGTCTGGTTGAGTACGCGCTTATCCTCGTGCTCGTCGCCGTTGTCGTCATCGTTATTCTCGCCCTGCTCGGGCCTGCGATCGGCAACATCTTCTCGAATATTATGAATTCGATCTAGTCTCTAGATCAAACAAAAAACTGCCCCGGTTTCGGGGCAGTTTTTTGTTTCCCAAACTTACTAACGCACACGGCCCAACGGCGCGCGCGACTGGAAGTACAGGTATGCCAGTACTGCCAGGGCCAGTGCCTCTACGACCATGGTCGCCATCATGATCCCTTCTGCGCCTCTAGGAGAGAGCGCGATATCGACGATCAGGCCGAACAATACGACCAGCGCCGTGTTCATTAAATAAACATCATTTAGCCGGACCAGAATTGCGCCCAGCACGATATACACTACCCCAACTGCCAGGGTAAACACAACTTGCAAGTCGGATACATTGGCAAGTGGCGCTAGGATTGGTGCTAACAGGTGCAGCCCTCCGGCGATTATGAGCAGAGATCCTGCGAGATAAAACTTAATTTTCATCGTTTCCGCCTTTCTTGTATCCCCCCTTTAAAACCCTGCACGCAGGGATTGGGTCGTTTCTTCAGCGCGGAACCCTACCAGTAAACCGAACGTCACGCGGTTAAAATAGATGTGACTATTATATACAAAACAAGTGCAGATTCAATCAATCGCCCGTTGAATGAGGTTTTTTTCGTTCTCAGGTGGCTACTCGAACATACTCTATAGAAACGGCAGGTTCAACCCCTGGTTGAATTGGGGTTAAACCTGCCGCTATCGCTATTTTCGAATCTTCCAGTACCAGATCAGATTATCCGTGGACCTTCATCTGCTCGCGCAGGCTATCGGCGGTCTCTTTATACGTAGCCAGCTTCTGGCGTTCTTTTTCTACCACAGCGGCCGGAGCGCGCTCGGCGAAGGAACTGTTGAGCAGGCCTTCCAGCCGCTCAATCTGCGCCAGCGTTCCTTCCAGCTCTTTTTGCAGGCGGGCACGTTCGGCCTCCGCGTCCACCAGGCCTTCCAGCGGCAGGTAGATCTCCACGCCGAGCACGGTAAGCGCCGCAGCAGATTGCGGCTTTTCGCTCAACGTCTCGCTGATTATCATTTCTGCCGGGTCGATCTGCGCCAGGAAGGCCACGATTGGGCCTTGCTCCTTCAACAGCGCCGTTTTCTCTCCGGCAGCGATCACTGCGGGCACTTTGCGGCTGGGCGGCACGCGCTTTTCAGTGCGCAGGTTGCGGATGGCGCGGACAACCTCTTGAACTAGGGCGAAGTCGGCCACCTTCTGCGCCTCCCAACCTTCCTCGGAGCCGGCCTGCGGGAAGCGGGCGATGATCAGGGCTTCTTCCCAGGGCTGCCCGGAGAATGTTTCATAGGCGGTGCCTTTCTCCTGTGCGGCGGCCTTCAGATGGCCCCACAACTCTTCCGTCACAAACGGGGTGAAGGGGTGCAGCAGGCGCAGGCACGCATCCAGCACGCGCGCCAGAGTCGAGGCGGTGTAGAACTCGCTGTACCCCCAATCAATAAAAAAAAACTTGGCGATCTCCACGTACCAGTCGGCGAACTCGCCCCAGAAGAATTCATAGATCTGCCGCCCGGCCTC
>JAEYTI010000011.1 GCA_023434145.1 Chloroflexota bacterium
GGTATGATAGAGTGTGTTGATCGGCATCGGTCATCTCCGGTTGGGTTTTTCTGTCGCAAGAACGACTATAACCGGTTTGTCTTTGCCGATCAACTATTCTTTTGTTAAAGTGTCAGGTAGCTAGAAATGCATGATCCTACGGCGATAACACTGAAGAAAATTTACTGGCTGGCACAGGAAATCCAGTCGGAAATAGAAACGTTCCAGCCAGAGCTGCTGCTGGTGCTTGCTCATGGCGGATTTGCTCCGCTTTGGGCACTGCAGGCATTATGGAAAGAAACAAATGAAACCAGCACACCACCCATTTTAATCACGAACATTGGAAGGGAAAAACTCACCCGCTATGAGTATCACCGACAAAAGATTGGCATGAATTTCATGGCTGATTTTGAGCCATTTGATTACTTTGAGCCTTTCGAGCGGGGGTACTTCCTGGTTTGGCTCGAACAGCAGGTAGACTGGCGTACTGAGTTACGCCAGCAGATTAAAGCTTGTCTGGGCAGCGATCACGCTCCCACGAGAATTCTGGTCATCGACGATACAGTTTATAGACGCTACACTACCGTTGTCGCACTGGGGCTGCTGCTTGCAGAATATCCTGATACTGAGGCGCGCATGATAGCCGCTGATTTACCTGATTGGCGAGTTGAGTTAGCCACTCCATGGCTGGAAGAGAACAATAGAGGAGCAACTGAAGCAACAAAATATGAAATCAAATCCTGTTTGTTCCACTTTGCCACAGGGACAAGCGACGTACATCCCAACTCCCTCTACTGGGAACCTCTTCAAGCTGAAAGCTACGTGATGCAGGAAAACCTGAAGCATTTACCGGCGGAAACCTGGATAGGTCTCGGCAGTTGGATGGAAGAACGGATTAAATCCTTTGTGCGCCAGTATTCCAGAAAGGTAGAAGAACCCCTGTCGCAAAATGAATTCCTTCAAAAGCAGAAAAATATTCAGCGCCCATGTCTGGAGCCGGAAGAACTGATGTACCGAAAGCGATGGTTGGCTGCTGATCTCGATCCTAAAGACGTAAGTAATGAGATGGAACTGTCCATAGAGAGTGCTCAAAAGCTGCTCCAAAACATAGCATCGCTTTACCAGAAAGGATAACATCATGTCCCCCTCCCCCAATCTCTCCTACCCCGACCCCCCGCAGGCCTACCTCCTCTCCGAGATTGCCCGCGAACACACCCCCGGCAATGGCGTCGCCGACTGCTTTACGCAGATCCCGCGGCTGGCACTGGAGCAAGGCCCGCTGGATGAGGCCATGATCCGCGCCTCGCTGGGCATCATGCACACGCGCCGTGACTGCGCCGACTTTGCCCTGTGCGGCTTGCTACGCATCCTCTACCGCTTCCCGAGCAGCCCGCTCCTCTCCCCTACCCTGCGCAGTGAGATCGAGGACGCCGTTCTCAAGTTCGTCTACTGGTACGATCAGCCCGGCATCCGCGGCATGTGCTTCCACACCGAGAACCACCAGATCCTCTTCCACGCCTGCGAGCTGCTGGCAGGGCAGTTGTACCGCGACCGCGCCTTCGCCAATAACGGGCACAGCGGCGATTGGCACGTGGCGCAGGCGTCACGGCGCATCGCCCAGTGGTTCGATCACCGCGCCCGCTTTGGCTTCTCTGAGTGGCTCTCCAACTGCTACTTCGAGGAAGACATGCTGGCCCTGCTCAACCTGTACGATTTTGCCGAGGATGCCGAGATCCGCCGCAAAGCCGGGATGTTCGTGGATATGCTGCTGCTGGAGATCGCCATGCACCAGTTCAAAGGCGTGATGGCGACCACCCACGGGCGAACCTATTCCCGCTGGATCCTCGATGGGCGGCAGGCCCCTACCACAGCCATCGCCTGGATGGTTTTCGGCATCGGCGATTTCCATCCGCGCACCAACTTTGCCCTGGCGGCGCTGTGCACCAGCGACTACGAATGCCCGCAGGTCATCCAGCGCATTGCGCACGATCAACTAACGGAGATCACTATTCGCGAGCGGCACGGCCTGAACGTGGCCGACGCACCCGCCTACGGCCTGGACCCCGCTTCGGTGGAAGACAACATGTTCTTCTGGGCCTGCCAAACCTCGCGCCACCCAGAAGTCCGCGCCGCCTCGCTGGAGGTGGCGAAGGTCGCCGAGCATCCCTGGCTGGTCGACTTCATCGAAACGGTGGATGAGCCGCTGGAGCGCAGCCGGGCGCTGGTGGAGAGTGGCGGCGCGACCTTTGACGGTGACGCGGTCAACACGGCGTTGAGCGAGGCCAACCTCTCCACCTACCGCACGCCCGATTTTCAGCTTTCCACCGCGCAGAGCTTCCGCCCAGGCAAGCCCGGCTACCAGCAGCACCCCTGGCAGGCCACACTCGGGCCACAAGCAGTGATCTTCACAACCCATCCCGGCACCGACGATGAAGACGGCGCGCACACCTCGCGCCCCAACTTCTGGGCCGGCAACCGCTGGCTGCCCCGCGCCGCGCAGCATCGCAGCGTCGCCGTGATCATCCACCACGTGCCCGCCGATGATCCGCGCCCATATTCGCACGCCTGGTTCCCGCGCGACGCCTTCGACCGGGTGGAACAGCACGGCCTGTGGACGTTTGCGCAGAAGGACAGCGGGTATGCAGCGCTGTATGCCAGCCACCCCACCCGCTGGACCGAAGATGGCCCCTACGCCGGGAAAGAGCTGCGCGCCGAGTCGCCGGACGTCATCTGGATCTGCGAGATGGGCAGCGCGGCCCTCCACGGGTCATTCGAGGCATTCATGGATCAGATCACCGCCGCGCCGGTGCTTGTGGATGGCCTAAACGTCATCTACGGCTCGCCCAGTATTGGCGAGGTGCGCTTTGGCTGGGCGGCTCCGCTGACGGTTGGCGGGGAAGAAGAACCGCTCACCGGCTACCCGCGCTTTGATACCCCCTATGTGCAGGCTCCGATTGGCGAGAAACGCTACCGAGTCATCTTCGAAGGCGATAAAATGGAGTGGGAGTTTTAAGAGATTCACCACAGAGAAAACAGAGCGAACAGAGAAGGAAAAGAGAGAAAATTTTCTAGCTACCTGACACTTTAACAAAAGAATAGTTGATCGGCAAAGACAAACCGGTTATAGTCGTTCTTGCGACAGAAAAACCCAACCGGAGATGACCGATGCCGATCAACACACTCTATCA
>JAEYTI010000024.1 GCA_023434145.1 Chloroflexota bacterium
GGGCGACAACGTCAACCTGGAGGTCGAACTGATCATCCCGGTGGCGCTGGAGCAGGGCTCCAAGTTCGCCATCCGCGAGGGCGGTCTCACCGTCGGCGCTGGTGTCATCACCAAGATCATTAAGTAAGGTGTAACATGGCAAAGCAACGAATTCGCATCCGCCTTAAGGCGTACGATCACCGTGTATTGGACCAGTCCGCCAAGCGGATTGTGGAGACCGCCGAACGCTCTGGCGCCCGTGTGGTTGGCCCCGTGCCGCTGCCGACCAAAATTGAACGTTTCACCGTCCGCCGCTCGACCTTCATTGATAAGGATTCGCACGAGCACTTCGAAGTTCGCACGCACAATCGCCTGATCGACGTGCTGGACCCCGATTCGAAGACCATCGATATGCTGATGCGGTTGAACCTGCCCGCCGGCGTTGATATCGAGATCAAGATCTAATATTTGGAATAAGAACCCATCCGAAAATTGTTTTGTGTTTGTTGTTTGTGCGACTAAGTCGCACAAACAACAAACACAAAAAATAGTTTTCGGATGGGTTCTAAGCCTTGCCGCTAATGGGGAATGTGGTACAATCCTGGCCCCGTTCGCAGCAAGGTTTTTGTCGGAACGTCGTGTTCGAGGGGTTCCAAACTGGGGTGCAAGCTTCCCCAACGGAGCGCTGAGCAGCACAATTTGCATGGAAGTGGCTGGGAAGGGGAGCAGCGACGGCAGGCAGCCGGGCGGCCAATGGCCAAACGGGAACTTGCCGGAAAATTGCTCCAAAGCAACCCTGTTCAAATCCTCAAACGTAGGGTAGAATAATCCGGTTTTGGTCAGCAGATCAAAATCAGGCAACATAAGAGCCGGACTGAGCCGCGAGCCTAAAGAGAACCCACCTGTGCTTGCGGTAGCTGGCTGACTGTGTTGCGCCCGGGGATGATGCAGCTTGGCCCAAGCTGACAGTCCCGTCTACATTTTATGAAGGAGACAACTGAGATATGGTAAAAGGGCTGATCGGTAAGAAAATCGGCATGACCCAGATTTTCGATGATAATGGTTTGGCAATTCCTGTAACCGTCATCGAAGCTGGGCCTTGTTATGTTACTCAGGTTCGCATGCCCGAAAAAGACGGCTACTCAGCCGTACAGCTCGGATTTAGCGAAGCCAAGCCGAAGCGTCTGACAGGCGGCCAGTTAGGGCACCTAAAACGCAACAACCTCCCTCCGCTCAAATTCCTGCGTGAGTTCCGGGTGAAGAACCCCGAAGTGCAGGAAGGCGACCAGGTGACTGTTGCGGTTTTTGCTGTTGGCGAGAAAGTGGATGTCGTTGGCACCAGCAAGGGTAAGGGTTTCGCGGGTGCCGTGAAGCGCTATCACTTCCGTGGCGGCCCCCGCACCCATGGTGCTTCTGACCGCGAACGCGCTCCGGGTTCGCGCGGTGCCGGTACGACACCGGGTCGTGTATACAAGGGTTCGCGTGGTCCGGGTCATATGGGCAATGACCGGGTAACAGCGCAGAGCTTGAAGGTTGTACTGGTGGACACCGAACGCAACCTCATCGGCGTGACCGGCTCCGTTCCGGGCGCCCGTGGTGGCCTGGTTCTCGTGCAGGAAGCTCGCAAGTCGTAGATGGCAACCTTTGCCTGAAGAATGGAGTGACGGAAAATGTTAGTTGACGTATTCAACATGGACGGGCAGAAGGTTGAGACGGTGGAGCTTCCCCCGGCGATCTTTGAGGCCCCTGTTTATGTAGACTTGATGCACCAGGCGTTTGTGCGCCAGATGGCGAATGCTCGCCTGGGTACGCATGACACCAAGACCCGGAACGAAGTTTCGGGTGGTGGCCGCAAGCCGTGGCGCCAGAAGGGCACCGGTCGTGCTCGCCAGGGTTCGAGCCGCTCGCCCGTATGGGTGGGTGGTGGCAAAGTCCACACGCCGCACCCGCGCTCGTATGAGATGGCGATGCCGAAGAAAATGCGCCGCGCGGCCCTCCGCTCGGCCCTCTCGGTGAAGGCTGCTGAGGCGAATATTGTTATGGTTGACCAGCTTTCGGTCAGCGAGCCGAAGACCCGCGTGATGGCGAAGTCGCTCAATGCGCTCGTTGGCGAAGGCAGCGCCCTGATCGTTATCCCAGAGAAGGCCGCTTACGAGAGTGTGATTCGGTCTACCAACAACCTTCCTGACGCCAAGGTGATCCTGGCGAATTACCTGAACATCCGCGATCTGCTCCAGTACGACAAAGTCGTCATGCCGGTGGCAGTGCTGGATGTCATCAGCGCGAACTTTGGATAGGAGGCGAGGAATGAGCACGATTTACGAAGTACTCCGCCGTCCGCTGGTAACCGAAAAGTCGAACTACCAGTCCAGCTCGCTGCACCAGTATGTGTTTGAGGTTGCCGATTACGCCACCCGCACGATGGTGAAGGACGCGATTGAGCAGTTGTTTGATGTAACCGTGATGCGGGTTAACGTTGTCAACGTCCCGGCTAAGCGGTCGCGCAAGTCGAAAAGCCGCCGCTGGGTAATCAGCCGAAAGTCGTTCAAAAAGGCGATCGTTACCCTGGCGCCCGAAGATAGACTCCCGATCTTTGAAGGGGTGGAGTAATGGCCGTTAAAGTATACAAACCGGTAACGCCCGGTCTGCGTGGCATGACCGGCTATTCTTTTGAGGAAATCACCAAGTCGAAGCCCGAGCGCTCGCTGGTGGTGGTGCGCAAGAACCGCGCCGGCCGCAACAGCTATGGCCGCATCACGGTGCGCCACCAGGGCGGCGGCAATCGCCAGCTCATTCGTCTGGTGGATTATCGACGCGATAAGCACAACATCCCGGCCAAGGTATCGGCGATCGAGTACGATCCGAACCGCACCGCGCGCCTGGCGCTGCTGGTGTACGCCGATGGTGAAAAACGCTATATTGTGGCCCCGCTGGGCGTGAAGGTTGGCGATCAGCTCATGTCTGGCGCTCAGGCGGAAATTCGCCCGGGCAACAGCCTGCCGATCTCTAGCATTCCGGTTGGCACGATGATCCACAATATCGAGCTGAAGGAAGGTAAAGGCGGCCAGATGGTTCGCGCCGCTGGAACCTCCGCGCAGCTTTTGGCGAAAGAGGGCGATTACGCCCAGATCCGCCTGCCCTCGGGTGAGGTTCGCCTGGTTCGCCAGGTGTGCTATGCCACGATTGGCCAGGTGGGCAACCTCGACCACAGCAACATCAAACTGGGCAAGGCCGGCCGCAAGCGCCACATGGGCATCCGCCCGACGGTGCGCGGTACAGCGATGTCTCCCCGCGACCATCCGCATGGTGGTGGTGAAGGCCGCCAGCCGACCGGTATGCCAGGTCCGAAGTCTCCGTGGGGCCGCCCGACTCGTGGCTACAAGACCCGCCGCAACAAGAAGTCGGACCAGTATATTGTCCGCCGCCGCAATCAGGTGACCCGCTAAGGGTTGTTGGTTGACAGGATCATCTGTTAGACCACGAGAAAGAGGTACGTAAAAATGTCACGTTCGTTGAAAAAAGGGCCGTTTATCGAGCCAAAGCTCTTGCAGAAAATCGAGACCATGAACACCCGCGGCGAGAAGAAAGTCCTGCGCACCTGGAGTCGAGCCAGCGTCATCTTCCCGCAGATGGTTGGTCACACGATCGCTGTCCATGATGGTCGCCGCCACGTGCCGATCTACATCACCGAGAACATGGTTGGTCATCGCCTGGGTGAGTTCGCCCCCACCCGCCTTTTCCGCGGGCATCTCTCCGAAAAATCTTCGGCAGCGAAGAAGGGGAAGTAAGCCATGGCGAATGATATTTTTGCACAAAAGCGATACTCCGGCATTTCTGCCCAGAAGGCGCGCCTGATCGTTGATCTGGTGCGCGGCAAGCCGGCTGTCGAAGCGATCGACTCGCTGAAGTTCATGCCGCAGGTAGCTGCGCGCGAGGTGAGCAAAGTGCTGGCCTCTGCGGTTGCCAACGCGGAAGAAAACTTCGGGCTGAGCCGCGACGACCTGTTCGTGTATAAGATCACCGCCGACGAAGGCCCCACCCGCAAGTGGCGCCGGTTCGGTGCGCGCGGTCGCTTCAAGCCGCTGCTGCGGCGCACTTCCCACATCACGGTAGTGCTGCGCGAGCGCGAGTAAGATACAAGAAGGAATCAGGAGATATTATGGGTCGAAAAGTTCATCCCGTTGGTTTTCGCCTGAACCTGAGCAAGGGCTGGGAAGGCCGCTGGTTCGCCAAGGGCAAAGACTACCGCGAGAATCTGGCGCAGGATTTCAAAATCCGTGATCTGATTCACAGGGATGCCGAGAAAGCTGGCGTCTCTCGCGTCGAAGTCGAACGCTTCCCTGGCAAGGTGAAGGTCATCGTCAATACCGCCAAGCCCGGCATCCTCATTGGCCGCAAGGGCGAAAGCGTGAAGAAAGTTCGCCAGGATCTGGAAGCCCTGACCGGCAAGAAGATCGATTTGGAAATCAAAGAGATCAAGAACCCTGACACCGACGCGTTTCTGGTAGCCCTTAACCTGGCCGGCCAGATCGAGCGCCGCGTGAGCTACCGCCGCGCCATGAAGCGCGCGCTGCAGCAGGCCATGCGCCAGGGCGCCAAGGGTATCAAAGTTGAGGTCCAGGGTCGCCTGAGTGGTGCCGAAATGGCCCGTACCGTTTGGCTGCGCGATGGCCGTGTTCCTCTGCAGACGCTGCGCGCCGACATCGACTTCTCCCGCGCTGAGGCCCGGACCACCTACGGACGCATTGGCGTCAAGGTGTGGGTCTACAAGGGTGAGATTCTCGAGCCGGTGGAAGAGAAGGCAGAACGCACCGAGGGCGTATACGTCAGCGAGTAGTGCGCGCAGACACGTAAGCGAGTAAATCGCGCTACGTTAGCGAGTCAATTGCGCTGGTTGAAATGACCAGGTTAAGAAAGAGGGAACGACTATGTTGATGCCAAAACGTGTAAAGTGGCGCAAGCAGCAGCGAGGCAGCATGACCGGACGGGCCACCCGCGGCGCGGAACTCTCCTTTGGAGAGTTCGGCCTGCAGGCAATGGAGCCCGGCTGGGTCTCGGCTCGCCAGATTGAAGCTGCCCGCCGCACCATCGTGCGCGAAATGAAGCGCCGCGGCAAGGTCTGGATCCGCATTTTCCCAGATCATCCCTACACCCGCAAGCCACCGGAAACCCGTATGGGTAAAGGTAAGGGTGGGGTGGAGTACTGGGTCGCGGTTGTAAAACCCGGTCGCATTATGTTCGAGATTGGCGGCCTGCCTACCGATATCGCCCGGGCTGCGCTGCATCAGGCGTCGTACAAGCTGTCGATCAAGACCAAAATCGTCAGCCGTGATGATGCACTGGTAGGTGAGTAACCATGAATAGCTCTGAAATTCGTTTATTGTCTACTGAAGAACTTCGGTCGAAACTGGCCGATGCCCGGCAGGAACTGATGAACCTGCGTTTCCAGGTCGTTACCGGGCAGCTTACGGATACGAGCCGCCTGAAGGCGGGCCGCCGGTTGATTGCGCGATATGAAACGCTCCTGCACGAGCGCGAGCAGGCGGAAGAAGGTGAAAAATGAACAGTAAGCGTCGTATGACCGGCGTTGTCACCAGCGACAAGATGATGAAAACCGTCGTAGTGGAAGTAACCCGCACCTACCAGCACCCGCTGTACAAGAAGGTTGTGCATGCCAGCAAGCGCTTCAAGGCGCATGATGAGCTGGGCGCTAAGGTTGGTGACGTGGTTGTGATTGTGGCGAGCCGCCCGCTCTCACGCGATAAGCACTGGGTGGTTGAGACGATTGTCCGCAGCCAGGGCGAGATTACCGAAATGGTTGAAGGAGAATAGTCACCATGATCCAGCAGGAATCTCGCCTGAAAGTTGCGGATAACACCGGCGCGCGCGAGCTGCAGGTCATCCATGTCATGGGTGGGTCTACCCGCCACTATGGCCGTGTGGGTGATATTGTGGTGTGCACTGTCAAGTCGGCTGCGCCGCAGGGTTCGGTAAAGAAGAGTGAAATTGTCAAGGCCGTGATCGTTCGCTGCACCAAAGAATGGCGCCGCGAAGACGGCTCGAGCATCCGCTTCGATGACAATGCCGCTGTTATCCTGGATAACAACCTGAACCCTCGTGGGACGCGTATTTTTGGGCCTGTGGCTCGCGAACTGCGCGAGAAGGGCTTTATGAAGATTGTTTCGCTGGCCCCAGAAGTAATCTAGGGTGCTGGCGCTGAGGAGCATGGCCATGAAGGTCAAGATTCGAAAAGGCGATACAGTAGAAGTTATTAGCGGCCGCTCTGAAGACAAGGGCAAGCGCGGTGAGGTGATCCGGGTTGAGCTGGATGATAATCGGGTGGTGGTGCAGGGCGTGAACATGCGCACCAAGCATCAGCGCCAGGTTCAGACTCAGGGTCGCACCATTAACCCCGGCCGCGTGCGCTTCGAGGCCCCCATCCACATTTCTAATGTGATGGTTGTTTGCCCGAAGTGTGGCAAAGCCAGCCGCCTGGGTTTCCAGCGCGAAGGCGATGTGACGCGCCGGATGTGCAAGCGCTGCCAAACGTCGATTGATGAGTAGGCCTGAGGTAATACGATGAACAGGTTGAAAGAACGGTATCAAACCGAGATGGTTCCTGCGCTCAGAGAAAATCTGAGCCTGAGCAATGTAATGCAGGTGCCGCAGATTAAGAAAGTCGTGATCAACATCGGCATGGGCGAGGCAATGGATAACCCCAAAGCCCTCGATGCTGCCGTGAGCGATCTGTCGCAGATCACCGGCCAGAAACCGGTGATTACCAAGGCGAAAACCAGTATCGCGGCGTTCAAGCTGCGTGAAGGACGCGCCATCGGCGTGAAGGTGACCCTGCGCGGCGAGCGTATGTGGGCGTTCCTCGACCGTCTGGTAAATATTGTGCTGCCCCGCGTGCGCGACTTCCGCGGTGTTCCGCGTGATGCCTTTGATGGCCGTGGAAACTACACACTGGGCTTGCGCGAGCAGTTGATCTTCCCCGAGATCGAGTACGACAAAATCGACAAGATCCGCGGTATGGAAATCACGATCGTAACCACCGCAGAGAACGACGAGCAGGCCGCGTCGCTGTTGGAAATGCTCGGCATGCCATTCAGAAAGGACTAATATGGCTAAGAAAAGCATGATTATTCGTGAAACGCGGCGCAAGCACGCCATCCAGGTTCGCAACCGCTGCATGCGTTGCGGTCGCCCCCGTGGATATCTGCGCCGCTTCGGTCTGTGCCGCATTTGCTTCCGCGAACTTTCGCTGCAGGGGAAAGTCCCCGGCGTGATGAAGTCGTCTTGGTAGCCGGTCTGGAGGTTGTACGATGAGCGTGAATGATCCAATTTCTGATATGTTGACGCGAGTGCGCAACAGCGTTATGACCGGCCAGAGCCTGGTTGCAATGCCGAGTTCGAAGATTAAAGTTGAAATTGCCCGCATCCTCAAGGAGGAAGGGTTTATTGAGGCCTTTGAACTGGTAGATGAAGACCAGCCGACCAAGAAGACGCTGCGCCTGAAGCTGAAGTACGTTGGCGAACGCCGCCAGCGCCGCCCGGTGATCACCGGCCTGGAACGTGTTAGCCGCCCCGGGCGCCGGATTTACACCCGCCGCACGGAGATCCCGTGGGTGCTCTCGGGGATTGGCGTTGCCATCCTCTCGACCCCCAAGGGTGTTATGACGGGCCAGCGCGCGCGCCAGCTCGGCGTGGGCGGTGAGATCCTCTGCAAGGTTTGGTAACCTTGGAGACGGTGTGAGAGACAAAGGAGGTAAATCGTGTCTCGAGTAGGTCGATTACCAGTCACCGTTCCAAGCGGTGTTACGGTCGATATCAACGGGCTGACCGTGCGCGTGAAGGGCCCCAAGGGCACCATGGAGCGCACCTTCAACGAAGGTATCACCATTGAGCGTGAAGATAACAATGTTGTTGTGGGTCGCGCAACGGATGCGCCTACGCAGCGCGCCATGCACGGCACGACTCGCGCCCTCATCAACAATATGGTCACCGGTGTCTCTGATGGGTTCACCCGCGTTCTGGAAGTTGACGGCGTGGGCTACCGTGCCGAAATGAGCGGCAAGAACCTGATGCTCTACGTGGGGTATTCGCACCCCGTTCCGGTTGAACCGCCGGATGGCATTTCGTTCGACGTTGACACAAAGACACGCCAGATTAAGATCACTGGCTTTGACAAAGAGCAGGTGGGCCAGGTAGCGGCGAACGTTCGCAGTGTTCGCCCGCCGGAGCCGTACCATGGTAAGGGCATCCGCTATGCGGGTGAAAAGATCCGCCGCAAAGCGGGTAAGTCTGGCAAGGGTAAGGGCAAAAAGTAGGGTATAGGGTATGGCTAAGTTAACTCGTGCAGAATCTCGTCTTCGACGGCATCGCCGTGTGCGCAAGCACATTAGCGGCACCCAAGGTTGCCCCCGGTTAGCCGTCTACCGCAGTGAAGCGGAAATCTACGCCCAGGTCATCAACGACCAGGTCGGGCATACCCTTGTCAGTGCATCGAGCATTGACCACGAACTTCGCGAGAAGCTCTCGGGCAAGAACAAGACCGAGCAGGCTCGCCTCGTGGGAGAGCTCGTTGCCGAGCGCGCCAAGAACAAAGGCATCACCCAGGTTGTGTTTGACCGTGGTGGGTTCCGTTACATGGGGCGCGTCAAGGCTTTGGCCGATGGTGCTCGCCAGGCCGGGCTCGATTTTTAACGGATACCAGGATAAAGGGCCTGAACTATGGAAATGACCGAATATCAAGGTTTGGAACAGCAGTACGACGAGCGCGTGATCGAGATCGCGCGTGTGGCCAAGGTAGTGAAAGGTGGCCGGCGCTTCTCGTTCCGTGTGGCAGTCGTTGCTGGCGACAACCATGGCCGTGTTGGCCTGGGTGTTGGCAAGGCCAACGCTGTTCCTGATGCGATGCGTAAGGCAACCGAACGCGCCCACAAGAATATGGTGAAGGTGTCCATTCGTGGCACTACCATCCCGCACGAAGTGCTCGGCCGTCTGGCCGGTGCCCGCGTGATGCTCAAGCCCGCTTCGCCGGGTACGGGCGTCATCGCAGCGGGTGGCGTGCGCGCCGTTCTCGAGGCCGCCGGCATTCGCGATATTTTGACCAAGTCGCTGGGTAGCTCCAACGTGCTGAACGTTGTCCGCGCCACCTTTGACGCGCTTGAACAGTTGAAGAGCCCCGAAGAAGAGGCTGCCAAGCGTGGTAAGGATGCGAAGGATCTGATCCCCTTCTGGGAGCGGAGGAAGTAATAATGTCTGAGAACCAGCAGAAACAGCTGCGTATTACCTATGTAAAAAGCTCCATTGGGTATTCCGAGCGCCACAAGGCGACCATCCGGAACCTGGGGCTGCGCCGCCTGAACCAGACGGTCGTACACAACGACACGCCGGTTGTGCGCGGGATGCTGGCGAAAGTTGCCCATCTCGTAAAAGTTGAGGAAGTGTAACAATGAAACTTCACGATCTGATGCCTAATCCGGGCGCGAAGAAGAATCCCAAGCGCAAGGGCCAGGGCCACGCCGCCGGGCAGGGCAAAACTGCCGGCCGCGGCACCAAGGGTGAAGGCTCTCGCTCTGGTACCGGTGGCAACCTCTACCGCCAGGGTGGTAACCTGCCGTTCTACCGCCGCCTCCCGTTCATCCGTGGTGAAGGTTTCACCCCGCCGAACCAGGTGGAATACAACGAAATCAGCCTGGACCAGCTTTCTCGTTTCCCGGCCAACACCGAGGTAACCCCCGAGCTGCTGGCTCAGGAGAACTTGCTGCACAAGTCCAAGAACCCCATTGTTATTCTGGGCAGCGGCGAGATCAGCGTACCGCTCACCATCCGGGCACACCGGGTGACCAAGGGCGCGCGCGCCAAGATCGAAGCTGCCGGTGGCAGCATCGATATCATCGCCTAAAGCGAATTGAGGAGATACAAGCATGAAGCGGTCGTCAGCTTGGCGTTACCTGTGGAAATCTGAGGACATTCGCAAAAAGCTGCTCATTACGCTTGGGCTGTTGATCCTGTATCGTCTGGCCGCCAATGTACCTGTGCCTGGGATCGATCGTGAAGTGATCCGGTCCCTGGCGCAGGGCGGCGGCGCCGCCAGCGGGTTGATCGGCCTTTTGAACCTGCTGTCGGGCGGCACGATGTCGAATTTCTCCGTCCTGGCGATGGGCGTGTACCCTTACATTACCGCCCAAATTATCCTCCAACTGCTGGTCCCCATCATCCCGGCTCTCGAAGCCCGGATGAAGGAAGATCCGCGTGCAGGTCGTAAATGGATGGAACGCTGGACCATCATCCTAACCATCCCAATGGCCCTGCTTTCAGCGATCGGTCAGATCAACATCTTCTCGCAGCTTGCCGGGGGACAGTCTGTGTTGAGCCACTACGGCTTCACCGGCGCAAATCTGGTACCCACCATCGCCACGCTCGTCACCATGGTAGCGGGTACGATGTTTGGTGTGTGGTTGGGCCAGCTCATCTCGGAATACGGTATCCCCAACCAGGGCTTATCGTTGATCATCTTCGCTGGTATCGTCTCGCAGATCCCGGGTAACCTGCTGGGCCTGCTGTCTGACCGCCAGAACGGCTGGTGGATGTTCCTGCTCATCGTGCTCATCCTCGTCCTGACCATCTTCGCCATCGTCTTTGTGCAGCAGGGCCGGCGCAACGTGCCGGTGCTGTTCCCCGGGCGGCGAATGGGCAACCGGATGTCGATGCCGGTGCGCAGTAACCTGCCGCTGATGGTCAACATGGCCGGTATGATCCCGCTAATCTTTGCTCAGGCCATCCTCACCTTCCCGGCCATTGTTGCCAGCTACTTCACCGGGTCTGAGACGGCGTGGGTGGCTAACACCTCGCTGTGGATCTACAACAACTTTAGCGGTCAGGGCGGCATCTATGGCCTGCTCTACTTCCTGATGGTCGTGTCGTTCACCTTCTTCTACACCGACGTGTTGTTCGCCCAGCAGAACTACGGCGACAACCTCAAGCGCCAGGGCGCGCAGATCCCCGGTGTGGTTCGTGGCGGCCCCACGCAGAAGTATCTTACGCGCGTTCAGCGCCGCATCACGCTGCCGGGCGCGTTCTTCCTGGGTATTGTGGCGGTCTTGCCCTTTATCCTCCAGCCGATCTTCCCCGCCAGCGCTCGCGCAGGCCTGTTCCTTATCTCTGCGGCTGGTCTTCTGATCGTGGTCGGTGTGGTGCGCGATACGTTCACCATCATCGAGACCGAACTGAAACTGCACGGTTACGACGAGAACCTGATCCGAGGGTAAGCGAATGGCGAAGTTCATTGTT
>JAEYTI010000008.1 GCA_023434145.1 Chloroflexota bacterium
TTTTTTGGTTGCCTGCGTAAGCGTACTTACACGCTCACGCAGGCAACCAAAAACTACCCTCGAAACAGAAATACCCCCGTGATGGGTCTTGCAGAGAAAACCACCTCCATTGAGCGGACAGTTGTAACCTGCGATACAATCTACATATGAGTGATACACCTGCACCTGTACGTGAGATGACCCTGCGCTTTCTTACCCAAACCTCCGACAGCAACTTTGGCGGCAAGGTCCACGGTGGTCATGTGATGAAGTGGATCGACGAGGCAGCGTACGTGGTGGCAAGCGGCTGGAGCGGCTGTTACTGTGTCACCGTTTACGTGGGCGGCATCCGTTTTTATGAGCCGGTGCACATTGGCCATATGGTTGAAGTACACGCAAAACTGATTTACACTGGCAATACCAGCATGCATATCGCTGTCGACGTGCGCTCGGGTGATCCGCGCACCCGCGAGATGACGAAAACCACACACTGCATCATCGTATTTGTTGCGCTTGACGAGCAGCAGGAAAAGCCCGTTCCGGTGCCCGCCTGGGTGCCGGAGACGGAAGAAGACCGCCGTGAAGAAGCCTACGCGCTGCGGTTGATGGAGCTGCGCAAAGGCATCGAAGCGGAGATGCAGCCCTACATGAAACCTGGCCGCCCATGACCGCTGAACTTGCGGCCCCAGGGATGACCATCGCCGACGCTGTGCGCGCCTTTATCGACAGCGTCTCGCTGGCGCGCAGTGCCAACACCACCCGCACCTACCGCAACGGGCTGGGGGTTTTCCTAACGGTGCTTGAGGACCACAAAATCAAGCCGCAAGAGACCCCGGTGGGGCAGGTGAAGGAAGAAGCGATTGTCTGGCTGGCGGTGGCGCTCAAAGATCACGCGCCGACCACCGAGCGGCTGTACCTCACCGCCACAACCGGTTTCTTCGAATATCTGGTGGCGGAGAACCTGGCCGCGGTGAACCTTCCGCGCGTGCGCCTGCTGATCCGCCAGCGCGCCCGGCGGCCCGGGCAGCGCCTGCCGCAGTTCCCGCGTGACGCTATTGATCAGATCCTCGATCAGATTGCGATCATTACCACCAGCAGCTACGAACACGAGAACGAGCGCCTGCGCGATCTGCGTGACCGCGCTTTTTTGATCACCCTGGCGGACACCGGGCTGCGCGTGCACGAAGCCTGCCGCCTGCGCCGTGGCGACCTGGACTGGAACGAGGGCCGGGCGATCATCATTGGCAAGGGCAATAAGCAGGCTGTGGTGCGCTTCTCAAGCCGCTCGCTGCAAGCCATGAAGGATTATCTGCACGTCCGCGCCCGGCTGGATGGGGCATCGGGCCGTCCACTGGCGGCGCTGCCCATCTTTGCCCGCCACGATAAGGGCGCGGGGAAGAAGATTAAGCCGATCACCACCGCCACCGGGCGCAATATCGTCGCCGAACGGGTAGAACAGATCCTCGGCGCGGAGGCAGTGGGCACCATCACGCCGCACTCGTTCCGCCATTACTTCGTCACGCGGGTGCTGCAGGCCTCGGGTAACCTCAAGCTGGCTCAAGAGCTTGCTCGCCACACCAACATCGCCGTCACCCAACGCTACGCTCACCTCACCGACGACGAGTTGGACAAGGGCTATTATAACGCCGTAGAAGATCGTGAAGATCGGGCCTGACTTGCAACCTGTCTTACTCCGCAACCATCTTCTGCGCGCGGGCGGCCATCATCAAAAGTTTATCTTTCAATTCAATAGGTTGAATAACCCGAATCGGAAAGTCCATACAGATCAACTCGATGGCAATCCATTCGAGCTGCGAGGCCGGGCGGCGAAAGAGCACGCCCTCATCCGTCTGTTCTAACGTCCCCATGATCGGAGATATGACCTGCTGAGCGCGTTCAAGGGTTGTTTCCAGCAGTACTTCCACCGCTTGAATACCGGGAGTAAGGCCAATGGAGTTGACCACCTGTGCGACTGGGTCAAAATTTTCTGGGGGGATAAAGCTTTGCTTACCCGGTTCCAGCGAGAGAATGCGATCCAGGCGAAATGTGCGGACATCTTGCCGCAGATGACAGTACCCGATGGTGTACCAGTAACCTTCATTCAATACAATTCCATACGGGTCAAACGTGCGCTGTGATTCCGCTCCGTTCCAGTTACGGTAGTGCAGGCATACCTGCCGTTTTTGCTGCGTCGCAACGCTAAGGGTCACGAGCAGTGCAGCATTCAGGCTCACCGCCGGGGAATAGACGTGAAACTTGATGGCTTCCTGTAGGCTCTGCACCTGTTGCAGCAGGTTTTCGGGTAGAACCCGCACGACTTTTGCCAGGGCCCCCTCTACAGCGGCAACCTCGATGGGGAAACCGTATTCGCGGACCGCCAGCAGACCCAGGGTAAAGGCAACTGTCTCAGAATCGGAGAACAGGAGCGGCGGCATACGGTGGCCCCGTTCCAGCCGGTATGCTCCATGCGGGCCGCGTTCTGCCTGAACGGGGATGCCCATATCCTGCAGCATCACGATATAGCGACGTACGGTACGCACATCAATTTCCAAACGGCGCGCAATTTCAGGCCCGCTCATTTGCTTGTGCGATTGCAGCATTTCCAGTACGGTGAGCAAACGGGTAGTTGGAGAATACATTTGGCAGCTCCTTGCTATCAGGACGTATTATATCCTGATTGGCAGATATCATGATCATACGAAGTGATACGTGGCGACAAAGCCGGCCACGCATAACGGTACGGAAAGTATCAATATAGGAGACTGAAAGATGGACGCAAAGCCTTATACTATTCACATTCCTCAGGCAGCGCTGGATGATATGAAAGATCGTCTTGCACACACGCGCTGGGTGGAAGAGCCTGCCACCATGGGCTGGAACTACGGTTTGCCGCAGGATTATCTGAAAGAACTTGTCGATTACTGGTGTACTGCATTTGACTGGCGGGAGCAGGAATCAGAACTGAACCAGCTTCCGCACTTTATGACCGAGTTGGACGGTCAGCCCATTCACTTCCTTCACGTGCGTTCTCAAGAGCCGCACGCCCTGCCTCTGGTTCTGACCCACGGCTGGCCCAGCTCGTTCATTCAGTTTCTGGATGTAATCGGGCCATTGAGCAACCCACGCCAGCACGGCGGAAACCCAGCCGATGCCTTTCACCTGGTTATACCCAGCGTGCCAGGCTTTGGATTTTCATCTCCGCTAAAAGACGTTGGTTGGACACTGGAACGGACTGCCAGGGCCTGGGCTGATCTGATGCACGGGTTGGGTTATTCGCGATATGGCGCGCAAGGTGGCGACACCGGCGCGTTTATCTCACCAGAACTGGGGAAGATCGACCCAGAGCACGTGGTAGGCGTGCACGTGAACGCGGCCACCTATGGCTTTATCCCCTATGGCCCGGTGGATGCAGAAGAAATGGCAACCTTTAGCGAGGCAGAGCAGGTGCGCCTGGCGCGGCTGGCACACTATGAAGAGAACCTTAGCGGTTACTACTACATCCAATCCAAGCGCCCGCAGACATTAGCGCACGCGCTGAACGACTCCCCTGCCGGAATGCTTGCCTGGATGATGGATATCTTCAAAGAGTTCACCAACCCCACCGTTGCGCTGCCAGAACAGTCGATCTCACGCGACCGTATGCTGACCAATGCCACTCTGTATTGGCTCACTGGGACGATGGGTTCTTCGATCCGGATGTATTATGAAGGCGCCCACGCTGCCGGATCCTACGATGAACAACCCTCTATGATTCCTACCGGAGTGGCCGCCTTCCCGACCGATGTGGCTATCCGGCGCTATGCGGAGATGAGCTATTCCATCATACACTGGTCTGAGTTTGACCGTGGCGGACACTTCGCCTCGTTGGAGGCCCCTGATCTGTTAATAGAAGATGTGCGCGCGTTCTTCCGCCCGCTGCGCGGAGCATAAGTTCTCGCGCTTGTTCCGTTGTTTGTGCGGCTAACCGGTCACGCAAACAACGGAGCAAGCGCATCTACTTTTCATAGACTGCTCAATCTCGGCGTTTGCTTGGAATGGTTTGAGCGGAGGCTGTACTGCAACCCCCTCTCAAACCACTCCAAAACAACACCGCCTGCGTGCTTACTTTCATTGTTATAATTTCTTTCATGCCATATAGACTCCAACCAATGACCTGGGACGACGTCCCGGAGCTCGATCAGCTTCAGCAACGCTACACCGCGCTCTACCCGCCGCGCAAGCCCAACCCTTCGCCCATGTACGCCTCGCCCTACTTCGCCGATGGCAAGAATACGATGTGCGCGTTCGATGAGAACGGCTGCCTGGTAGCCTTTGCTCCCTACTTCCCGCAGAATGATTTGGCCTGGGTGGAGGTGGAAGCACTGCCCGATCTGGGAGGCACGGCGGAGGTCAAAGAGGCACTGTGGACCTGGCTGCTTGAACGGGCGCGCCAGGATGGCATGAAGAAGCTGTGCTTCCAGTACTTCCCGAACGAGGCCGAAGCGATTGATTTTGCCAGGAGCAAAGGCGCATCCTGCAACTGGAATATCTACGGCATGCAGCGCAATCTGGAACAGCCGATCCCGCAGGTTACGGTGCCAGATGGCTTCACGCTGCGCCGCTGGCGGATGGAGAGCGAGGCTGAGCAGCGGCAGTACCTGGATGCCCGCAATACCGCCTTTCCAGAGTCCCCCACCAGTATAGAGGAATGGCAGTTCTTTGCCACTGCGCCTGTATGGGAGCAGGGAAACAACATGGCGGCTTTCTGTGGCGATGATCTGGCAGCCAGCGTGCTGATCTACTTTGAGCCGGGCAGCCCGGTAGGGTCAACCGAGTACGTCTTCACCCGCCCGCAGTACCGGGGCAAAGGCATCGCCCGCTTTCTGCTCGCGGAATCTCTGCGTTACCTGAATGATCGCGGGTTGAAATTCGCCGGGTTAGAGGTGAAGGCTGAGAATCGCGCCGCGCTGCGCGTTTATGTCGACCTGGGGTATGAAGTGACTTCGGAAAGCGGCGTGTACGAAGTGCTCCTGTAACGTCTGGGGTGCGACCAGTGCTATAATTTTTCAATATTGATCCTTTGTTTGGGATCGTTTTGCGTGGGCCACCCCGGTGGGCCCCCAAAAAGATCCCAACAA
>JAEYTI010000120.1 GCA_023434145.1 Chloroflexota bacterium
CGGGGTTTTTTGGTCAATTTAACTGCGCAAATTCCCCAAAAACCCACGGCACTTCCCAAAGAGCCATCATAATAATAGATCTATTGTATAACAAATGTGGTAAAAAGAGGTCGCTCAAAGGGAGGAAAATTTCGTCTCACCACGTCTGACGGAACCCAAGAAGCTGGTTTCCTTGCCCGCCTAACTCGAATTCGCGTTATTTTAAGAAGAAAGAGCCCCACAAAGGTGGGGCTTTGCTGGCCTGCCGCGGCTTATAGCTCGCGCAGATCAAGCAGGCTAACAGTTTATCACGGTTGGGTGTGAGCGTCTGCCGCCAGGTGATAGACGGGAAGCACCGCCTATATTACGCTTCGCCTAGTACGTAACCACTCTCGGCAGAGTCTTTGCCGCCTCGATCCAGGCTTCTATCTGCTTCTGGGTGGGGATGCGGCGAACGAGCTTCTTGGCCTCGTTCTTCTCCACAATGGCCTTGTACAGGTTTGCCGCGTTGCGCTGCGCCAGTTCTTTCACTGTGTCAACACCCGCCTCTTCCAACAGGTCCGAATATTCCTCACCCACTCCGGGGATGCGGAACAGATCGGCGTGGTTTACCCACTCCAGGATCAGATCGTGCTTGATACCGGTCTTCTCTTCCAGCGTCTTGCGGCCTTGCGGGCTGCAGCCCATGTCGAGCAGCG
Organism: Chloroflexota bacterium; assembly: GCA_023434145.1. Taxonomy (GTDB): domain Bacteria; phylum Chloroflexota; class Anaerolineae; order Anaerolineales; family Anaerolineaceae; genus DSYU01. The sequence goes on from JAEYTI010000120.1 coordinate 678, forward strand.
CTTCCACCGACTTGACTCCCGCTGCGTTCAGTTTCTGCTCGTACACCTCACCAATACCTTCGATCATCGCAAGCTTTGCCATCGTTCCCTCCATAGTAATTGATCAACTTGAGAATTAATTATGTATTGTATGGAATTTTCTGAAAAAGTCCATCAGAAATGGTATATCAAATGATAAAAGCGCATCAAACCTGTCCGCAGGGCGGGCAATCTCGTATAATCGACTGAACACTGCTGCTGGTATAGAAAATACCAAACGTTGTACCTTTCTGAAAATTGATTGTTGTTTGCGCGACGACGTCGCGCAAACAACAATCACAAATAATTTCTTTCAGAAAGGTTCTCAGGAGACCCATGGACCCCAAGTACGCGAGTCGATTTACCGACGAACATTTAGCCGAGGCCGCCCGGCGCTTTGGCGCGGACCCAGGCAGCTTAAAAGCGCTGGACGGATTTGAGAGCTTCATTTACCAATTTACCCGCGCCGGAGAGGAACTGATTCTGCGCATTGGGCACTCCAACCGCCGCCCGGTGAACCTGGTGCGCGGCGAAGCGGATTGGATTAACCACCTGGTCCGCGGCGGCACAGGCGCGGCGCGCGCCGTCGAGTCGCTGGATGGGAATCTTGCCGAACCCCTCGATGATGGGCACGGCGAGCAGTTTGTCGCCGCCGCATTTGTCAAGGCGCGCGGGGTGCACCCGGGGAAAGACTATCTCAACCCGCACTTCTTCGAAGCCTACGGTCGCGAAATTGGACGATCGCACGCGCGCACAAAGGGCTACCGCCCCACGGACCCTGCCTGGCAGCGCCCGCACTGGAACGATCCCATCCATCTAGGCGTGGATCAAGACTTGCCCGTCGATCAGCATAGAGTGCGCGAGCAGTTCCGCGCGCTGATGGATCATCTCAATGCATTGCCGAAGACGGAGGATTCATACGGACTGGTGCATTTCGACGCGCATACCGGCAACATGTTCATCGATGAACAGGGCCAGATCACCCTGTTTGACTTTGATGACTGCGCCTACTCCTGGTTTATCAACGACATCGCCATCGTCCTGTTCTATATTTCCATGTGGGACCCGGGCTCGCCGGAGTTCGCGCGCGATTTCCTCACCGCCTTCTTCCGCGGCTACCGGCGGGAGAACACGCTTGACCCGCGCTGGCTGGCACAGATCCCGCACTTCCTCAAGCTGCGCGAGATCGACCTGTACGGGATTATCTACCGCGATTTTGATGTGGAGAATATCACCGACCCCTGGGTGGCGAACTATATGAACGGCCGCCGCGAGCGTATCGAAAACGATGTGCCGTTTATCGACTTTGACTTTTCGACGCTGGCCCCCGAGCTTGCCTGAGGAGCAGCCATTGGACGAAATTTCTTCCTTCAACCAGTTTAGTTGGGATGAGTTGGTGCGGCGCGGCGTGGTTTACGCACGGCCGTTTCTCAATCTCACGCCCGAAACTGCCCGGCAGTTCCTCGACCCCGACAACACCATGCTGGGTGATCTCACGGGGCGCAACGTGCTGTGCCTCGCATCAGCGGGCGGGCAGCAGTCGGCGGCCTTTGCCATGTTGGGCGCAAAGGTACAGGTGATCGATATTTCTGAAGGCATGCTAGATGGCGACCGCAAGGCCGCGGCGCACTATGGCTTTTCGATCGGTATCCACCAGGGCGATATGCGCGACCTCTCGCGCTTTTCCGATGCCAGCTTTGATCTCGTCTGGCACCCCTATTCGATCAACTTCATCCCCGATCCGCGCCCGGTATGGAGCGAGGTAGCCCGCGTGCTGCGGCCCGGCGGGAACTATTACTTCCAGTTCCACAATCCCTACTTGCACGGGCTCTCTGAAGAAGAATGGGATGGCAAAGGCTACCCGCTGCGCCATCACTACGTCGATGGCTCCGAGATCGAAGAGCCAGAGTGGACCTTTCAGGATCCGCAGGGCAACGAGCAGCGGCTGCACGGCCCGCGGGCCTTTCGGCATTCAACAGCGACCGTCATCAACGAACTCTCGGCGCTCGGATTCCTCTTCCTGCGCATGTGGGAAGAGGTTGGTCAGGATCCAGACGCCGAACCTGGGTCGTGGGAGCACTTTACCCGCGTAGCTCCGCCCTGGCTGACACTGTGGACTGCATATCAACCGGATTTGATGAAGGGACTATCCCGCAAGGCAGGTGCATAATGGCTGAAAGTCGCGTAGCATTTCGTTATAAGGCAATGGACGTTACCTCCGCGCTGCGCGTGCGCTTTTTGCGCTCCACGCAGTTCCGGCTGATTCTGATCCTGTGGGTGCTGTCTGTCGTGTTCATCGTTCTGCACGTGCTGTTCCCGCAGACCTTCACCATGCTGCGCGACGCATCCTGGGCCACCGTCTGGCAAACCATGCTGGTCTACGGCGGCACGCTGGTTGCGCTTCTAATTGTCGCGCCATGGCTCGGGTTCCAGCTCAATCGCTTCTGGCGGCTGCCGCTGGAGCTGTTTTTCAGTGAAAAGCATTTACGGCTGGCAGTTGAAGGCGGCAAGAGCGGCGGCCTCCGCCTGGAATGGAACGAGATCCACCGCGTGGAAGAAACGAACCGCGTGTACATCTTCTACTACCGCGGCGAGAAGCACGTCCTCATTCCAAAATCCGCGTTCAACGAGCAGCAGGACCGCCGCCTGCGCGATTTGATCAAACGGCGCGCTTCACTGTCTTCACCACAGCAAAATCCTTCCGTCTCACACTCTGAGCGCAAGAAATAGGGCGCTTTTGCTGGCAGAATCCGCTATGATGGCTGCATGAACGGAAATTTGTCTACCCCCAACGAAGAAGCACTGTGGCTGGCGGTACAGAACCGCGACCCCAGCTACAACGGACGCATGTTTTACGGAGTCCGTTCCACCGGCGTTTACTGCCGCCCCACCTGTCCCTCGCGCCGTCCACGAAGAGATCGGGTGGCCTTCTTCGCCACCTGTGAGGATGCCGAGGCAGCCGGGTTCCGCGCCTGCCGCCGCTGCAATCCGCGCGGCATGGAACCCGCCGCCGAGCTGGTGGCCCAGGCCTGCCGTTTGCTGGAAGCAAGCGAAGAACCGCTGCGGCTGGCAGCGCTGGCAGAGCGGCTGCACGTCAGCCCCTATCACCTGCACCGCACCTTCAAAGCCGCCACCGGGCTGACCCCGCGCCAATACGCCGCCGGGCTGCGGGTAGAGGCGCTGAAGAGCGAGCTGCGCAGCGGCAGCACCGTAACCGGTGCCACCTACGAGGCCGGGTTCAACTCCGGCAGCCGCATGTATGAGAGTGCCCGCCGAATCCTGGGGATGAAACCATCCACTTACCAGAAAGGAGGCAAGGATATGGAGATCCAATACACCTTCGCCGATACGCCGCTCGGGCGGATGCTGGTCGCCGCTACGAATCGCGGAGTCTGCGCAGTGACCTTTGGCGACGATGACACGAAACTGGCCCGCGCCTTGCGCGATGAGTACCCGGCCGCGGCGGTCACCTATTGCCCCACGCCCGCCGATGAAATGACGGCTTACGTGGCTGTGCTGCAATCGCACCTGCTCGGGCAGCAGCCCAACCTCGACCTGCCGCTAGACGTACAGGCAACCGCCTTCCGCCTGCGCGTGTGGGAGGCGCTGCGCCAGGTGCCTTACGGCGAGACGCGCACCTACACGCAGCTTGCCGAGGCGGTCGGGCAGCCGAGCGCGGTCCGCGCGGTTGCATCGGCATGCGCAGCCAACCCCACCGCGCTGATTACCCCCTGCCACCGGATTGTGCGCTCGGACGGCTCGCTGGGCGGGTATCGCTGGGGTTTGCAGCGCAAAAAAGCACTATTGCAAAAAGAAATAAGTGGGTAAAATTTGAAGCCACAGTGATTGTGGCTTCAAATTTTACCCACTTATCTTTTCGACAAGGATTGGCTATGCGCATCCACCACCTCGCCATCTGGACGCACGATCTCGAACGGCTCAAAGACTTCTACCAGACCTACTTCGACATGCAGATCGGGCCGCCCTATCACAACCCCACCAAGGGTTTCCGAAGCTACTTTCTCGATTTTGGTGACGGCGCGAAGATTGAGCTGATGCAGATGCCGGGCATCCCCGCCACCAAAGATGATCCTCTGGCGCAGGCCATCGGGCTCACCCACATTGCCATCTCGGTCGGCTCAGAGGCAGAGGTAGACCGCTTGACCGAACGGCTGGAGCAAGCGGGCCGCACCGTGGCAGGCCGCCCGCGCTGGACAGGCGACGGCTACTATGAGAGCGTGGTACTCGACCCAGACGGCAACCGGTTGGAGATTACGATCTAAATCAATGGATACAGGCATCTGGGTTTTGCTAGGAATGAGCATCATGTTCTTGATCTTTGGCGTGCTGAACATCACCACAGCATCTCGGATCAGGAGAACGAAGAAAACTACCTATACCACTCGACGGAAAGCCTGGGTCAAGAAGCTGACTGACAAAGAAGTTGAAAAGCATGCAAAAGTTCGCGCTCGATTAGCGATCGCTTCTCTGCTGCTTGGAATGTTCCTGTTGGTTTGTTTTTTCGTCCTGCTTCTGGGATGATTTACTTCTAGTAGTCTGTCAAAGCTGATTTTCATATTTGTTTGCGGCGCATAGCGCCGCAAACAAATATGAAAATGACAGTTGACAGAGCACTAGCCTTTTTCTCACTGTTCACCCGAAAAACAGATTTGGAGGAATGATGCACTTCGCCGATGATTCACGCGGACGCCCCTTCTCAAAAGACCCAGCCGTCGTTCGTTTTGACGGGCAGTACTGGATGTACTATTCCCTGCCGTCTGCTGTCCCAGGCGGGAACACCGGCTGGACGATCGGCATTGCGACAAGCGACGATTTGGAACACTGGCGCAGGCTCGGCGAGATTCTACCGGGCGCGGATTATGAAGCCAATGGGCTGTGTGCTCCTGGCGCGATTGTGCTGGATGGCGCTATCCATCTCTTTTACCAGACGTACGGCAACGGCCCGCGCGATGCGATCTGCCACGCCTGGTCGCAGGATGGTGTGACGTTTACTCGCAACCCTTCCAACCCCATCTTCCGCCCAACCGGTGACTGGAACGCCGGAAGGGCCATCGACGCGGACGTGATCGCCCACGACGGGCTGCTGTACCTGTTCTTTGCCACCCGAGACCCCGAAATGAAAGTGCAGATGCTGGGCGTCGCCTCCGCGCCGCTCGCCTCAGACTTTGGACGCGAGGCCTGGACCCAACGCTGCGAAAACACCATTCTACGCCCGGAGCTGCCCTGGGAAGGCATGTGCATCGAGGCCCCTGCGCTCTGCAAGCACGGCGCCCGCTTCTTCATGTTCTACGGCGGCGCGTACAACAACGCACCACAGCAGATCGGCGCGGCGGTTAGTGATGACTTGCTCCATTGGCAGCGGATCTCCGACCGGCCCTTCCTGCCCAACGGCGCTCCCGGAACGTGGAATTCCAGCGAATCGGGCCACCCCTTCCTCTTCACCGACGAGGACGGGCAAACGCACCTGTTCTACCAGGGCAATAACGACATGGGCAAGACCTGGTATCTTTCGCGGGTGCTGGTGGAGTGGAAAGACGGGATGCCCGTGTACAACCAAACAACGGTTTTGTCGTAATAAGTCAATAATACTGATCGATATTCGGAACTTTTTTTGATCCTCCATCGTTTGATGATGGAGCGTATTTGCGCGCCTCCCAACTGCCGAAATGGCAGGGCTTCCTGGCCACAGCACGCCCAGAAAAAAGTACGGAGGTCTACTATGTTACTCAAACAACGCCCATCGATCGGAGTTCTATTCGTCCTTCTCCTTTCGATGATTCTGGCAGCCTGCCGCCCGGCAGGCACGCCTGCGCCTACCCGCAGCGATCCAACACCAGCTCCAACCCATGAACCTGTGGTCGAAAGCCCAACCGTGCCAGTCGTTGAAAAACCTGCGAGCACCCCGGAACCAGCTGGATCTGGCTTGCAAGAATACGTCAACGAGAATTTTGGTTTCAGCCTGTCGCTTCCTGATGGCTATGAAGTAGAAAATTCCGTCTACTATTCGTTCGTTTTCCGGGCGCCGCAGGGCACCCAGGGCCATCGCGAGCGGGCTTTCTTGCAGGTGGAGCTGGCCCTAAACCAGACCGCAGAATGGTATGCCAACCAGGCAAAAGATGAGAACGCCAACCTGGGCACCAGCATATCCGTCTCAGAGATTGAAATCGACGGACAAAAGGCGGTAATCCTCGGCCAGATGCCCGGGCAGGACCTGAACCGCCAGGTGTTCGTTGTGTACAAGGGCATTCTCTACCACCTGACCTTCATGCCCGACTCACCTCAGGAGGGAGAAGCCTACCAGCAGATGGTCTCCCTCTACGCGACCGTCCTCGACACGCTGACCTTCCTACCCAATCGCCTGGAAGTTCCGCCGGTGATCTCGTTGAGCAATATGACCAACCAGCTCGAACGGGCTTTAGAGTCGCGCAGCGAGGATGATGTTATTCGCCCCATGCGTGAAGAGTTTATCGTAATCGAATGGCTGGCGCCCGGAACGACCTTGAAAAGCTATACTTTCAGCGACGCCGCTCCCGTTATTCTCAACAGCATTGCGCAGTCTCCGGACCTGGTCTTCCAACCCAACATGGGCTGGCCGGATGTTCCCGGCGGAGCAGTGCAGTTTGCCGGCTTCTTCCCCGGCGAAGAGGTGGCTCCGGTGTTCGTGCAGGGCTGGGGTCCGCAGGGAGACGACGAGGCGATGGTCATCATTGGCCGCTGGCCTGATGGCAGCCTGTACTGGCGCGGTGTGCTGGTAAGCCAGGGACCGTTCACGCAATAGGCAATTAACAACAAGCAGGTGGGGCGCCTTTGCTGCCTCACCTGCTTGTTTCTGGTGGTAAGCGGATGAGGACTAATCCTTCAATACCAGCGTCACCGGACAGTGATCAGAGCCGTACACTTCCTGGTGCGTAACCACGTCCTCGGCGCGCTCGACCATCGCCTGCGAGAGCATGAAGAAATCCAACCGCCAGCCCACGTTGCGGGCGCGCGCGTTGGTGATAAAGGTCCACCAGGTGTACTGCACCTTTTCAGGGTACAGGTGGCGGAAGATATCGACAAAGCCGTGGTCCAGGTAGTAATCCAGCCACACGCGTTCTTCCGGCAAGAAGCCGGAGGTTTTGGAATTGCCTTTGGGGTTGGCCAGGTCAATCTCGCGGTGCGCGGTGTTGAAATCGCCGGTAATGATCACGCGCTCGCCTTGCGCGTGCAGGCGGTCGCATTGATCCAGCAGGCAGCCGTAGAACTGGAGCTTGTAGTCCACCCGCCCCTGCCCGCGCTGACCATTGGGAAAGTAGATGTTGTACAGCACAAAATTGGGGAAACGCGCGCGGATCACACGGCCCTCATCATCGAAGCGGTCGTCGCCCAGGCCGTAGGTCACTTCCAGCGGCTCTTGCTTTGCGAAAAGCGCAACGCCACTGTAGCCGGGTTTGGCCGCCGCGTTCCAATAAATGTGATAGCCCGGCAGGTGAGTTTCCAGCTCTTGCACCTGCTCGCGGCGTGCTTTCACCTCTTGCAGGCACAGCACATCCGGCGCATATTCAGCAGTCCAGGCAAGCGCGCCTTTGTTCATCACCGCGCGGATGCCGTTTACATTCCAGGTTGTAATCTTCATTTTGCTGCTGTTCCTTTCTCGTGTCAGTCCGCTCCACCCTCATTCGGTTGGAGATCCCCTTCTTGTATGCTCTTTCGAATTTGCCGTGGTTCTGGGGTCAGGTTGCCAGGCGATGCGGCTTGCACCATCACAACATAACCGCAGATACCTTCCAATTTCGGTCTCCAGGAGTTGCTGTGGTTGTAGTTGCCCTACAGCCACGACAACTCCCAAAGAGACCCCACTTTTTTGTTGTGTGAATTTACTTGCTGTGTGGTAAACTTAATTCTAACTCAAGTGAGGGCGAATGTATGAATGATGAAACCGGACGCAGCGTAGTTTACATCGAAGACGATCAAGAAATGATCGATCTCGTAGTGCTAATCTTAAGCCGCCGCGGTTTTAACGTAAAAGGGGCGAACGGTGGTCGCAACGGTCTGGATATAATTTTGAAAGACCCGCCTGACCTGATCCTGCTCGATCTGATGATGCCAGGAATGGATGGTTGGGAAGTGTACCAGCAGTTGAAGTCCAACGAGCGGACCAAGAACATTCCAGTTATCATCATTACCGCCAAAGCGCAAGCCATCGACCGCGTCCTTGGACTGCACATCGCCAAAGTCGACGATTACATCGCCAAACCATTCCGACCGCAGGAACTTCTCGACAGCATTGCCGGGGTGTTCGAACGCGCATCTCAGCAGAATCAGTAATGCAGCTCGTTTCCCTCAAGAACCAGACGCACCCCAACCACAAGCCAATCCGCGCCGGCTACTGCAGTTCGTTCCTCTGCCGCCTGCGCGGTTTGATGTTCCGCCGCAGTCTCGGCAAGCACGAAGGCCTGCTGCTGGTGCAGCCCCGCTCTGACCGCCTGGATGCTTCGATCCACATGCTGTTTATGCGCTTTGATATCGCCGTGATCTGGATCGATGAAGACCTGCGCGTGGTGGATGTTCGCCTCGCAAAAAAGTGGCGACCGGCTTACTTCCCGGTCAAAGCGGCAAAATACATCCTCGAAACACACGTCGACCGGCTGCGAGATTTTCAGCCCGGCGACCAGATGGTTATGGACCCATGCTAAAACGCACTGCGCTCGCGCTTCTCCTGCTCGTATTCCTTCTCCCCAATCAGCTTGCATTCGCGCAAGATGACCAGCCCAATGGCCCCATCTATGTGATCGAGCCGGGTGATACCTACTACTCCATCGCCATCAAGTTTGGCGTGACGATCGATGATCTGGCAAACGCCAATCCCGACGTAAACCCCAGCTTCCTCTCAGTTGGCCAGGGAGTTGTGATCCCTGGTTTGGAGGGTGTGCGCGGAAAGCTGATGACCGAGACCATCCCATTGGGCGAAACACTGCGCACACTCGCCATTCGCAACCAGGTCACCGAAGAACAGGTGGTGCAGCTCAACCGCATCACCAGCCCGGCAGAGGTATTTGCCGGCGCCAGCCTGATCATCCCGCAGGTTGAAAATGCCACCCCGCCCGAAAGCAGCTACCTGCTTGGGCAGAACGAGTCGCTCTTCCAGCTTGCAGCCCGCGAGAACCTCAATCCCTGGCTGCTGACTGAGCGAAATCAACAGCGCTCCGCATGGAACCTTTTGCCCGGTGAAGCGCTGTTCGACGCCCCAGCAGAAGGCGCGGAAGCAGTGAGCCTGATCTCACCGGCGGTGAAGTCGCTCACCGTCAACCCGCTGCCGATCGAGCAGGGCATGACCTCGGTGGTAGAAGTCGTCACCACGCAGCCCGTCACGCTCACCGGCACGCTGGCAGGGCGCGAGCTGCATTTTTTCCCCAACGGCGAGAACACCTACGTGGCACTACAAGGCGTGCACGTGATGGCAGAGCCCGGCATCTACCCTATCACCGTAAAGGGCACGCTGGCAGATGGCACGCATTTCAACTTTGAGCAGATGGTTGTCCTGCAGGCGCTTGGGTACGTGCAGGAGAAAATCGACGGTGTAGACCCGGTTACGATGGACCCGGCCAACACAAAACCCGAAGAGGATCAGGTGAAGGCGGTTGTTTCGAACGCCAGCCCCGAGAAAATGTGGAACGGGCCGTGGGTCTCCCCCGGTTATGATCCCACGTGGATCACCTCCACGTTTGGCAACCGCCGCTCCTACAACGGAGGGCCGTTCAGCTACTATCACACTGGGCTTGATTACGGCGGCGGAACCGGTTTGCCGATCAAATCGCCGGCCTCGGGTATCGTCGTTTTCGCAGGACCCCTGACCGTGCGCGGCAATGCCACCATCATCGATCATGGCTGGGGCGTTTACAGCGGCTTCTGGCACCAGTCAGAGATCCAGGTGCAGGTGGGCGACCGCGTAGAGCCCGGTCAGGTCATCGGCCTGATTGGCGCAACCGGGCGCGTCACCGGGGCGCACCTGCATTGGGAGATCTGGGTCAATGGCGTGCACGTTGACCCGTATCCGTGGATGGAAGAGACATATCCATAAACCCAACCGGACAGATGTGCAATCGCGCTTGCCTCGAATTTAAGCTGGAGTATAATTACTCTGGTTTGTTAAAAACGTCATTTATTCACCCTACTTTTGTGGGGTCACCGGCCTCGCTGGAAATGAGAGTGGAAGAAGTCGAATGGGTATTGCACCGTTAACTCTGAAGCAAGACTACTGGCAAAATATTGAAATTAGCGAGCAGGATTTGGAATTCCTGTACAACCATCTGCTGGAAGTAGAAAAACCGCAGACCCCACAGGAACTACTTCACGCACTGGTAAGCGAGCGCATCCGCCAGGAGAAAGAAAACCTGGAAAAACAGCAGCAGTCCGCCGGGGCGATTTACTACCCCAAGGAACGCTACCAGGTGGGGCAAACCATTCAGATACCGGCGATGGGCTGGCAGTCGGGCAAGGTGACTGCCGTGCGCGCCGGGCACAACCCCGAGCTGCCCGAGTTTGACGTGATCGACGTGGCATTGGAGAATGGCGAAACGCACTCACTGGCTGCCGGGCTGCCCGAGCACAAGCTCAACGAGCCCATCAGCATTAACGTTGATGACCCGCTGCTCAACCCCGACAGTGTGATCGAAACATTCGGTGAAGGGCTCGGGGAAAGCCTGATGGAATTTCTGGAAACCAGCCCCGATCTCGTCCGCATCGCCGGGCGGTATTTCCCGCGCGCACTGTTAGTAGACATCAACGCCGGGCACCTGAACCTGGCCGAAGCCGTTCTGGATATGATGGGCGGCGGGCCAATGCTCACCCGTGGGTTAATGGATCAAGTTGAACTGGTAGAAGAAGGCGAAGGTTCAAACCTCACCGAGTTCTCGCTCAACCTTGCCATGCAGGAAGATAAACGCTTTGATGAAGTCGGACCGTCGGGCGAGGTACTTTGGTTCCTGCACCGTCTGGAGCCGGAACCGGTGCGTGAAGCGCCGCATTACCTGCGCTTTAGCGGCACCAACGAGCCAGATGAAGACGTTCTGGATCTACTGGCGGAGTTTGAGCCCCAGGTAATCGATGAGCTGGAGCCGGCGCTCAGCCCCGTTCCGTTGAAACCGGTCGGCGAGACCGTCATCAGCCTGATCTACCCCCACTGGCGCGCCGGAACGCTCCCGCTGGCAGGAAACCTGCGCACCATGTTCCCCACTGCTTTCGAGTCGCCGCGCATTCAGTTCACCTTTGTGGATGGCAACAGCGGCGAGAAATTCAACGGCTGGGTTGTGCGCGAGCACAGCTACGTTTACGGCCTGCGCGACTGGTACGTCTCGCAGGGCCTCATCACCGGCAGCCTGGTCCGCGTACAACGCAGCCAAAACCCCGGCGAGGTGATCATCCGCGTGGACAAGAAACGCGGCGCGCGTGAGTGGCTCCGCACCGCCATGATCGGCTCTGATGGCGGAATCGTCTTCTCGATGCTCAAGCACAACGTCACCGCCGCGGTCGACGAGCGCATGGGAATCGTCATCTCAGACGTAGACATGCTGGACAAGATCTGGGAGCGCAACGCCAAAAACCGCCCGCAGCTCGCCCATACCACCCGCCAGGTAATGACCGAACTGGCAAAACTCAGCCCGCAGAGCCACGTACATGCGCAGGAACTATACGGTGCAATCAACATCCTCCGCCGCTGTCCTCCAGGCTCCATTCTCAGCACGCTGCTGGAAAGTCCCTGGGCCAAGCGCCTGGGCAATCTCTATTTCCGCCTGGACGAGACAACGGGAGGTGAAGATGACTGAAACCAAGCGATTCAGCCTGGTAAAGCCTACAGTAGATACCCCGTTCGAGATTGATTTTGATTGGTGGAAGCAGCACGATAACAACTGGCGCGTGTACCTATACAGCTACCTGTGCCCGGAACATCAAAACAGCTTCGCCAATACCGAGGGGGAGATTTGGGTCGACTGGGTCGACCCCGAAACCGCCGAAGTGCGCACCGTGGATGGCTTGCAGCACGTATTGATCACCCACTGCGCCCGGCAGGAAGAATTTGTCACCAACCAGACCACGCTGGTAGACGCGGTGTTCCGCGTGCTGCTGGCGCACGGCAACGAGGGCATGTCCGCAAAGGAACTGGGCGAGGCCATCAGCCGCCCGCCGGAGACCATCCTGCGCACGCTGTCATCCGGAACGCAGGTATACAAGGGCATCCGCCCGCACGCCAGGCACGCGTAGCATCTGTTCAGCCATAGAAATTTTTTCTTAAATCGCGGGCGAAGTCCACGATTTAAGAAAAAATTTCTGTGGCTGCTTATTTAACGCAAGTTGCCCCCTAATCTCGCCTGGCGGATAAATCCGCGGCTACTTACCGAAACCCCACCTTCGTGGGGTTCAAGACTTAAATTTTCGAGGTTTTTAACCCCACGAAGGTGGGGTTTCGGTGTTTTGCTGCGGTTTCAACCGCCAAGCACACAAAAGGTAGCAACTTGCGTTATTTAACCTAAGTTACTACCCAGCGGCGTTGATAGAGGAAGCGAGAACAAATCACCCGGTAATCGCGTACGCCTTTTAGGTAGTGGGTGGTCTACATACGGTTTGAGCTTCAGTCGTCAATTATGGAATCCACTGAGGGCAAAAACATGAAAATCCTTCTTGACAGGGGATTTCTTTTATCGTTTTTCCATCGATACTAATCGTAGCGATGGTTACATCCTGGGGCTGCATTAGGTCCCTCCGCTGATGTGTATAAGCAATCTCTTTTCCATCCGGGGCCCATAGAGGGCTCCTAAAAAACGAATTTGAATTGTGGGTGAGTTGCGTGATGGATTGATTTTCTAAATTGATAAGAAAGATGTTGTATACCAGGCTATCATGGACAGTATCTGGGGTATTAGAAGTAAAAGCAAGATATTTTCCATCTGGAGACCATGCTGGATTTCTCTCGTCGCTGCCGCCATCGGTCAGACGAACAACTTCAGATTCATTAAACCACGTTAGATAAATATCAAAGTCAAATATCCCCCGGGTTTCAAATTAAAATCCCTGTTAGACACAAATGCAACTTGTCTTCCGTCCCATGATACGGCAGGTTGTGAACTACGACTGAGCTGATTCTCATCAAACGCCACCTTTTGGACGTCCGTTCCATCTTTGTTCATGGTGTAAAGATTCTGCCGTCTGTAAGGTGCATTACGGTTTTCCCCATAGAATACAATCCTATTCCCATTTGGTATCCATGCAGCACCTCCGATGTTCATGTCTTCCAACGACAAGGAGTTTACTGGTTGCAAATCCTGATCAAACAGCTCGATCTGGTCCTCAACAACCCGCATAAACAACTGATTCTCATGGGACCATTCAAAACAGGGATAACCTCTCACTTGCCCGACTTTTTTCTGCTCCCCGTTCGACAGGTTGCGTATTATCCCATCATAACTGGCGCTCGCTGCATCAGGCGAAAACCGTATATTTGTTGGCGCCGTAAGATAAAACAGCCAACGATTGCCTGGTTGGCTACTACCACAACCAGCTAGAATAAAGGTAATACAGAAGATGCAAACGAGTCTCAAGGGAGCAACTCGCATTATTTCCAGTCCAGGGGTGCAGTCGCCCGGATCTTTGTCCCTTCCCCGTGTGACGAGGTTATTTGCAAACTTCCGCCGATTGTCTCGATACGCCTTTTCATCCCTACCACGCCGGTTTTTCCCCTGGAAAATTCAGCCCAATCGTCTGGGATGGAAAACCCGCGCCCATCGTCGCGGATTTCCAGAGTCATAGCTTGAGACGAGGGGTAGTAGTGCACCCACACCTGCCCTGCCTCTGCATGGTGCAGAATATTCTCCATCGCCTCTTCATAAATGCGGAAGAGGGCCACCAGCATCACTTCAGGCAGCAGGCCCTCATCATCGATCAGGTCGAGGTCGATGACCAGGTTGGGACGCCGCGAGCGCACCGTTTCGCTGTGAACCTGGATGGCCCTGGATAATCCAAAGCGCAGCATGGATTTGACCGCGTCATCTCCTGGGGTATGATCACTCGAGTGCATGGCAAGTTCCTGTGTTGGGTTTCCAATCCTGTTTCTAGTGTACCGCACAGCCGCCTTGCCAGTCAATGAAGAAAAGAGGGTCTCTGGGTTTTGCCGTGGTTGTAGGGGAACGTTGCGACGCAACGTTCCCCTAC
>JAEYTI010000165.1 GCA_023434145.1 Chloroflexota bacterium
CTGCTCTGCATCGCCCATAATTTCGCAAAAATGGCGAGCGCCTGATCGCCATTTTTTTTCCTTTTTCAAAACCAACTTTTTTGAATCAAGGGGGCTGTCTGAATTTACTTTTCAGACAGCCCCCAAACAAAACCACAATCATCATTCTTCGGCGTGATCGCGGCGAACTTCGCGTAGGAAGGCCGGAGAGTTGAGCCGCCGCTCCAGCAAGTAGGTGAGGTAGTAGTTGAGCAGGCTTTCCATATCGCGACGCACGGCAGGAGAAAGCTCAGGGCGGCTAGCCTCGCGGAACGTGCTGCGCTGATAGTGGCGCAGGAACTTAAGAGTGTTGGTCGAAACGGGTCGTGCCGCCTGCACACCATCACCGCAGCGCGGGCACATTACTCCACCCTGCCCCGCGTCGAAGTACTGGTCCTCAGGTTGGATCGCATTGCCGCAGCGAACACAGTTGTTCAGATCCGGGCGGAAACCTAGCAGGTCCAGCAGGCGGATTTCAAAGTAGCGCACGGCGGGGAACGCATCCGGCAGCGTAGAAGCACGCTCCAGTGTGTCGACCAGAAGCTGGTACAGCGGGCGGTTCTCGCCTTCTTCGTAGATAAAGCGGTCGACCAGCTCCAGCACGTAGGCGGCGTAGGCGGTGCGAAGCAGATCTTCGCCGATGGGCAGGTAAGCATCCACCGTTTCCGCCTGGGTTACAATCCAGAAGTCTCGCCCGCGTGCCAGCAGAACCTTCACCCGTGTAAAGGGCTCCAGGTGCCCGGCCTTGCGCGAGCGCATCTTACGCACGCCCTTTGCCACGGCGCGCAGCTTGCCCGCCTCGCGGCTAAAGAGGGTCAGCAGGCGGTCGGCCTCGCCCCAATCACTGTGACGCAGCACTACCACTTCGGTATGTAGAGATCGCTGCGTAGATGGCATGGAAATCTACTCTCTAGCCAGATCACTGGGTAAAAATGCCCCCGGCAGCAGTTGGCTGACGGTTGTCTCTTGCACGATATTGCCGTTCTCATCCGCGATAATCACCACGGTATCCACGCCAAACTCTGCCAGCACCTGCCGGCACGATCCGCACGGCGTGCCGCCGTTGGAAGTAACCACTGCGATGGCGGAAAAGCGCAGCTCACCTTCCGAGACGGCCTTGAACACCGCCACGCGCTCGGCGCAGATGGTGGTAGGGTAGGCAGCGTTCTCGATGTTCACGCCATCATAGATCTTTCCCGAATCGGTGAGCAGGGCCGCCCCAACCCGATAGTTCGAGTAGGGAACGTAGGCCCAGCGGCGCGCGTGGGTTGCCGCCTCTACGAGCTGCCGGCGCAGATTTTCATCCATCGGTATTGCTGCCATTTTCCTTCTCCTGTGAATCGGGTACCTTTTGGTTGCACATTGCGCGCACGCGGCGTATCCGTCGCCCGCTCACCTGCTCTACCGTCAGCACCAGGTTGTCAAACGAAATCTTCTCGCCGCCAACCGGTACGCGCCCAATCTGGCTGTAGATAAAGCCGCCCAGCGTATCGGCCACTTCTTTCGGCAGGCTGGCGCCCATTACGCCATTGAAATCGTCAATGTCAATGCGTCCGTGGAAGATGTACTCCTCATCGCCAATCTTTTCAAACAGCATCTCTTCGCTCTGGTCGTACTCGTCGCGGATCTCGCCAACGATCTCTTCTACAATGTCTTCCAGCGTGACCAGGCCGGCGATGCCGCCATATTCATCCACCACCAGCGCCATGTGAACGCTGCGGGCTTGCATTTCTCGCAGTAACTCATCCACTTTTTTGGCTTCGGGCACAAAATATGCCGGGCGGAGCAGGCTGCGCAGCGAGACGATATTCTGCCCCTCCAACCGCGCGCGCAGCAGATCCTTGGCATACAGCAGGCCAATGATATTGTCGACCGTTTCATCAAACACCGGAACCCGCGAGTGACCGGATTTGTTGAGCGCCACAATGGCTTCATCGAGGGAAATATTGACTTCCAACGCCAGGATGTCGATGCGGGGGATCATGATTTCGCGCGCCAGGGTATCACCAAAGTGGAAGATTGAGGCGATCATCTTGCGCTCACCCTGCTCCAGGCTGCCTTCCGGCTGGCCCTCCTCAACCCATGATTTCAGTTCATCTTCGGTCACCGGACTGAGTCGCTGCTCTAGCATTGAAGGAGAGCCCAACAGCATCATCAAAATCGCCGAAAACGGCGCCAGGATCCAGTCAATCGCCTCTGCTAAAGCTGAAAAGCGTGCCGCCCAGGTTTCGGCGCGCGGCAGCACCATGCCCTCCAGCGCGTATTCAACCACCAGCACCAGAAAGCCAGCCAGCGCAATAAGCGCCAGCGAGAAGCCAAAGCCGGGCATCTGCGGGCGATAATATAAGTACAACCAGATTCCTACGCCCAACAGCAAATAGTGGGCAATGACCACGACCAGCCCCATCGAAATGCGGAAACGCGGTTTGCCAAGTAGGGCCATCGTGCGCTCCACGGCACTCGGGTAGCGGTCACGCAGGGTGATCAGCAGCGGCATGCGGGTGTTGAGCATGCTCACACGCAAAACAGCCAGCAGTAGATCGATGAAAAGCAGGATGACGAAGGTGACCCAAAGGGTTATGACCACAGATATATTCCCATCACGATGGAACAAAAACGAGCCTCGCGCCATGATCTAGCATTGACGCAAAGCCCGTCGAAACTCTTTTCATTTTGCGAGTGTAATCGCATCCGGTGGAGCAATCGCCAGCATAGCGCCTTCACGGTTTTACCGAATGAGGCTGGGGCGCCTGGATTCGAACCAAGATCCACAGATCCAAAGTCTGGTGTGCTGCCATTGCACCACGCCCCAGTGCATCGGGAATTCCTCCCAAGGATGGAATTTTACCCAATAACCACCGTTCTGGCAATGTTAAAAAGAAGAGTCTCCGGAATTTAGCGTGGTTTTCGAGGATATTGCTTCGCACTATCCTCGAAAACCACGGCAATTCCATAACATCCAAGATCTATTTTGCTTCGTCTTCCGGCGGGAACAGCCCCAGCTTTTGCGCTTGCTCGAAGGTCAGCACGCCGGGCTGCGAAAGATCCTGCTTCTCGGTTTTCGATGCCGTATCCCAGAAAGCGTCTGGATCTTCTACAGCTAGCTCGCCGGTCTTTTTCTTAGAGAACAGCTCTTCGAACTTCTCCAGGTTCTGATCTTGCCCCAGCGGGGTATCCAAAATCTCCGGCGGAACCACTTCTTCCGCAGATTCCGCAGCAGGCTTTTCTGTCAGCAGCATTTCTGGGGCGCCGGCTTCCACCGCACTCTGCACGTGCAAACCCATGCCTTCCAGAACGGCAGCCAGACCTCCCTGCGCGTTAAGCGCCTCTTCAAAGGCCAATGCCATGCGGATGCTCGTACGCCCGGCCTTCAGACCAATCAACAGCGTGTACTGGCCAATGGGCGCGATGACCAGGTCTAGCTCCGCGCCGCGGTAGGCATGCACCATTTCAGCATCCGGAAGGCCCAGCAGGTATGCCACCTTTGCACTGGCGCTGAGCGAAGCCATCAGCGGGGCCACGAGCTGCGCCTGGAAAGACGGATCCGGCAGGTCGCCGGCCTGAGCGACCGGGTAGCCACGCTCGTCCAGCAGCATCGCCACCACAGCACCTAGCGAGCTGCGCAAGCTGCTCAAAATGCTAGAAAAGCCGCTATCCTCTGGAGAAATTAACGGCAGGGGCGCTGTTCCAAGCCTCCCGGTGGTGAATCGCCGGGTTTGCTGGGGCTGTTTCTCTACCGGCTCGCCGGGGAGGATGCCTGCAAGTTCATTTAACAGCCCTTCCTGCGCGGCGGCAGGTTCTTGGGCAGGGAGAATCGCGGTTTCCGCTGGCTGGGCCGGCTTCTTTTCTTTCGCGCGCGAGGGCGGAGCAGGCTTTTCTTCCTCAGCGGGCTGTGAATGCTGCGAAGGCTCCACGGCGATCAACCGCTCGACCGCTTCCAGGAACACGGTTGGGGTGATCGGTTTTGGCAGAAATTCATCTGGCCTGGCTTCATCGCGCTGCTTTTGTAGCCGTTCATCCATCGTCAGCCCGGTCATCATGATGACCTTGATTTTCGGCTGCCGCACCCGGATCTTGCGAATCAGTTCCATGCCCGACATGCCCGGCAGGCGAACATCGGTTACTAGCAGATCGAATGTGTATCGTGTCGATTCCAGCAGCGCTTCTTCTGCCGAAGGGACTACCGTGACCGGCACGCCAGGGTAGACGGTCTTTAGGATATCCTGAAGCAGCCGCCCCAAATCAATCGCGTCGTCGACAATCAAAATACGTTTCATCAAAAACCTATCCTACTCTCCAGCACGCGGTCCAATGCCCTGGGCTCACTTCCTTCAACGGGGGTTCCACATTGCGGCAGTGCGACATTGCGACCGGGCAGCGCGGGTTAAAGTGGCAGCCGGGCGGGGGGTTGAGCGGGCTGGGTACATCGCCTTTGAGGATAATCCGCTCGCGGCGCACGCGGGGGTCTGGGATGGGGATAGCTGACATGAGCGCCTGCGTATAAGGGTGCAGGGGGTTGCGGAACAGATCATCTCGCGGCGCCATCTCCACTATTTTGCCCAAGTACATCACCGCTACGCGGTCTGAGATATGCTCGACCACGCTGAGGTTATGGGCAATAAATAAGTAGGTGAGGCCAAATTCCTTCTGCAGATCTTTCAGAATGTTCAGCACTTGCGACTGGATCGACACGTCGAGCGCGGAAACTGGTTCATCGCAGACGATGAACTTGGGGCGCAGGGCCAGCGCGCGGGCAATACCAATGCGCTGTCGCTGACCGCCTGAAAATTCATGCGGGTAGCGCCGGGCGTGGTAATCCTCCAGGCCTACCTTTTTCAACGTCTCAATTGCCGTATCGAAACGCTCTCGCGATGTGCCAATACCGTGGATACGCAGCCCCTCCATTACCGACTCACCGATCGGCATGCGCGGATCGAGTGAGGCATACGGGTCCTGAAAGATAATCTGCATATGGCGGCGCATATCTTTCAGCGCGCGCCCCTTCATTCCGAACACATTTGCGCCCTCATAGAGCACTTCACCAGAAGTTGGCTCCGTTAGACGCAGCATAGTGCGACCTACGGTCGTCTTGCCGCAGCCCGATTCACCAACCAGCCCCAGCGTCTCGCCTTCCTTCACCGTAAACGATACGTCTTCGACTGCCTTCACCTGCGCCACCACCCGCTGCAGCAAGCCACCGCGCACCGGGAAGTATTTCACAAGGTTCTTTACCTGGATCAGATCATTGGAGGCTTTATTGTTCATCGCTGCGTTACCTCTCTACGGGCGCCCCATCCACGCGGATAGGGGCTTTGTGCTCGCCATGGCTCACATACAACCAGCAGCGTACGTCGTGATCTGGCAGCACTTCCACCAGCTCCGGCTCGAGTTCTGTGCAAATGGTAAGCCCGTAGCGCTCACGGGCACGGCAGCGCGGCGCGAACTTGCAGCCGGGCGGCAGATTCACCAGGTTGGGCACGTTGCCGGGGATTACATCCAGTTTTTCTGCCACTCGCCCCAGCACTGGGATCGAAGCGATGAGTCCCTGCGTGTAGGGGTGCATTGGTTTCTCAAACAGCCCATGCACGCCGGCTTGTTCCACAACCCGGCCCGCGTACATCACTGCCACGCGATGGGCCAGCTCTGCGATAATTCCCAGATCATGCGTAATGAGAATCACCGAGGTGCCCAGATTTTCGCGCATTTCGGTGATCAGTTGGAGGATTTGCGCCTGAATGGTCACATCGAGCGCGGTAGTCGGTTCGTCGGCAATCAACAGCTCGGGCGTCATTGCCAGCGCCATAGCGATCATCACACGCTGGGCTTGCCCGCCCGACATTTCGTGAGGATAGGCATTGGCCTTATTCGTGGCATCTGGGATGCCTACCATCCCGAGCAGTTCTACTGCGCGCTTCCAGGCGGCCTCTTTTTGCAGGTTCTGGTGAATCATCAGCACTTCAGCCACCTGCTCTCCCACCGTGAAGACGGGGTTTAAGCTGGTCTGCGGCTGCTGAAAGATCATCGAGACGCGGTTACCGCGCACGTGCACCATCTCCGTCTCTGGCAGCTTCAGCAAATCTTTGCCGCCGAAGAAGATCTCTCCTTCCACAACCCTGCCCGGCACACCGACCAGACGCATGATGGATAGGGACGTGACACTTTTTCCACAGCCCGACTCACCCACCAACCCCAGGACTTCTCCATGATTTACATAGAAGTCCACACCATCGACGGCTTTGACGACGCCATCCTCGGTGAAAAAATAGGTCTTGAGGTTTCGAACCTCAAGCAGTGGTTTCCCCGATGCATTTTCCACTGAGAACCTCTCTGCTTCTAGAGTGCAAGAACACTACGTCGATAAATGTTTTGTGACTGCTCCGTCAAGACGGAGCAGTCACAATGTTTTTACCGTTACTTCCTTCGAAATGTGATGTACGTGAACATGCCTACAAAGGCCATAACCATACCAGCCAGCGAAGCCGCATATGAAATGAACGAAAGCAAGAATGTGCTTTCGATCATTTTGATGACCATCAGGAGCGGGAGAATAACCCCTAAGACCATCAGCAGCGTGCCGACGATCATCAATGTTTTCGGGTTACGCATCTTTCGCTACAGGAGCTTCTTCGAACAACCAGCATCGAACACGATGATCTTCCCCGGTAATGAACTCGGGCGGGCGTTTGACATTGCAAACACCTTCGATCATATGCGGGCAGCGCGGGTGGAAACGGCACCCCTCGGGGGGCTTCACCAGGCTCGGCGGCTCGCCGGGCGGAACTTCCTGGAACTCGTCCACGTTCTTCGCGTCGGGATCTGATGTAGCCGCCAGCAGGGCCAGGGTGTAGGGATGGTTGGGCGAATTGATCAGATCGTTTACGCGCGCCTTCTCGATTATCTCACCGGCGTACATGACGAAGATGTATTCCGAGAAATAGCGCACTGTCGAGAGGTCGTGGGTGATGTAGATTACCGCCAGGTCGTGGTTCTGTTGAAGGTTGCGCAACAGTTTTAGGATTTCGACACGTACTGAAGCGTCCAGCATCGAAACCGGCTCGTCTGCTACCAGCAGCTTGGGGTTCAAAATCATCGCACGGGCGATGACGATGCGCTGCTGCTGCCCACCGCTGATCATGTGCGGATACTTCGGCAGGAATTCTTCCACTGGGGTCATCTTCACTTCTTCCAATGCCCGGGTGATGCGCTCCAGCCGCTCTTTCTTATCCTTCACGCCGTTCACGATCAGCGGCTCTTCAAGGATTTTCTGAATGTTCATAAATGGCGGCAGCGCCCCATAGGGGTCCTGCTGCACGTATCCTACTTCCGCCCGGTACCAGCCCATCTCTTTGGAGGATATGTTCTTCAGGCTCTTACCGGCGTATAAGATATCGCCACTGTGAATCTTATTCAGCCGCAGGATGGCTTTCATCAAGCTCGATTTACCACAGCCCGACTCACCAACCACGACGACCGCCTCATTTCTCCGCAGATCAAAGCTCACGCCATCGACCGCTTTCACGTACCCGGCATGCCCAAAGCCGAACCGGCGAAGCTCAAACCAGACGTGCAAATCTTGGACGGAAAGCAGGGTTTCGGAGCGCTCCTCAATCTCACTAGCTACGGGGTCGGTTACTTCAACTTGGTTTGCCATGAAACTTCCCATCCTTCTAGACGTATAACCAGCACTTCACAAGGCGGTCGCCTTCAACCGTAACTGTCGGCGGCTCCTGGTCGCACTTTTCAAACCGGCGAGGGCAGCGCGCCTTGAAGCGGCAGCCAACAGGCGGATTGATGAGGCTGGGGGGCTGGCCGCCGATGAAATCTAACTCAGCACTGCTGCGCAGCCGGGGCACAGAAGACATGAGCGCCGCAGAATACGGGTGCAGCGGGCGAGTGAAAAACTGATGGTTCTTGCCCACTTCCACAATCTGCCCGGCGTACATTACCGCCACGCGGTCCGCAAGCTCGCTCGAAGTGGCGATATCGTGGGTGATCAGCAGGAAGCTGGTTGAAATTTCCTTCTTGATCTGCTTGAGCAGGTTCATAATATTCGCCTGGGTCAGCACATCGAGGGCCGAGGTCGGCTCATCGAGGATGACCAGGTCGGGCACGGTGATCAGCGACATGGCGATCGCCACGCGCTGGCGCATGCCACCACTCAGTTCGAAGGCATAGCGGGAAAGAAAGTCTTCGGGCACGCCCACGCGCTTGAAGAGCGTGCGGGCATTATTGTAGGCTGCATCTTTGCTCACCCGGTGGTGGACAATCATCGGCTCGGCAACCTGGTCACCAACGCGTAAGACGGGGTTCAGCGAGTTCATTGCGGCTTGCGGAACCATCGAAATCTTCACCCAGCGCACATCCTGGCGGAACTTATCTTCCTCCATCTTCATGATGTCGGTGCCAGCGAAGTTAATCTCACCAGAGTAGTGGGCCACATTGCGCGGTAGCAGGCGCAGCAGCGCTTTCGCCATCGAGCTCTTCCCGCAGCCCGACTCACCAATGACAACAACCGCCTCGTTGGTGTACATCGTCAAATCGACATCATCCACCGCTTGCACAACGCCACGCGATGCCTTAAAGTACAGCTTTAAGTTCTTGATCTGCATTAATGTTGCGTCGGTCATACGATTACACACCTCTCAAGCGCGGATTGAAGATGCGGTCAAGGGCAAAGCCTAGCATCGCAAACCCCAGGCCGGTAATCATCAGCAGAACAGCGGGTTGCAGGATCCAGTAGTACATGCCCTTGTAGAGCGCGCCATTGGTAAATGCGTCGTTCACCACTTTGCCCCAGGTAGGCAGCACCGGATCACCCAGACCCAACACCGCCAGCGAGGCCTCCAGGAACACGTAGGAGGGTACGGCAGCAACCAGCGCCGGGATCAGCAGCGGAATCAGGCGCGGGATCAGGTACATGAAAATAATGCGCATGTTTGTCGCGCCATAAGCGCGCGCCGCCTCAATGTAGGTAGATTCCTTCACCTGCAAGAAGATCGCCCGGTAGGTTTTTACCGAAGCCGAGAAGATACTCAACAGGATGGTGACGCCCAAGATGGTCCAGATGCTGCGCGAATAGAACGTGCCCACCATAATGAGGATGGCGAGGAAGGGCAGCACCAGGTTGATCTCGGTGATACGCTGGATGATTTCATCCAACCAGCCGCCGTACCAGGTGCCAATCGCGGAAATGGTCATGGAAAGCACCGAAGTGCCCAGCGCGGCCAGCAGACCAAAGGAAAGCGCCACCGGCGCGCCCCACAGCAGCGCAACCATCAGGTCGCGGCGATTGTGATCGGTGCCCGCCAGTCCGTAGAGCTGCCCGTGGAACACAAACTCAGCGTTGATGTCTGAGTTCTGCTCGAAGGTCAGTCCTTCAATGCGGAGTTGGTATTGCCCCTTGAGCGGGGTCAGCGGGTCAGAGTCGGGCACGGAGAAAAGGCCATTGAGGATTCCCGTGCCGCGCATGCGGCGTTCCAGCTTCTTATCCTGCGAGAAGCGGAAGGTCTGCCTCTGGCTCACCCCAAAGTCAGCGATACGAACTTCGCGACCATCTGGCGTGTCGAGGTAAATGGACACAAACGGCTGCTTGCTGACGTACGTCGTGTTGAAGTACAACAGCAGTTCCTGCGGGTAATCGTCATAGTTGTATTCAAAGGGGTAGAGCATGACGATTTTCGCGGTGTTTTCCGCCCCTGGGGTAACAACCTTGGTGAATTCCTCGTCCTCACCGGCGATAACGGCGAATGATTCGGTCAGCTTCTTGCTGGTGAAGTAGTTAAACCAGGCAGGCGGTACATTCTTGGGGTTTTGATACCAAACGGCCTCGCCACCGCGCCACAAGCGCACCGCTTCATTGTAGGGGATGGTGACCAGGGCGTAGATTGCCAGGGAGAGCAGCAGCAGAACGATAATCCCGCCAAATATGGCCGAAGGATACTGGGTAATATCGCGTAAGGTTTGTTTGATTGCGTTCATGAGTTGCTCCCACCGATTTTAACCCGTGGATCAACCAGAGCGTACACAAAGTCCAGGAAGAAAACGGTAAAGCCCAGCAGGTATGCGTAAATAATGGTTGTGCCCACAATTACAGGCGTATCGAAAAAACCGATCGCCCGGAAGATGGTTCTCCCCAGCCCAGGCCACAGGAATACCGTCTCGGTAATCGTAGCGCCGGACCAGAGGCCGATCACCAGAAAAGCGAACTGCGTCACGATGGTGGGCAGTGTGGGGCGCAACACATAGCGGCGCTCAACATCACGCGGGTTCAGGCCTTTGGCCTTCGCCATTTCCACGTAATCTTCGCTGGAGTAGATCAGGAAGAAGGTGCGGTAGTTGTAAATCGAGATGAACAGGGAGCTGATTATCAATGAGCTAGCAGGTAAGATCAGATGCTTCAAAACGCTCAACGTGTAATCTACCGGGTTACTCGGAGGAGGGGCGGCAACCATACCACCAAACGGCAGCACTTTGAAGATCGCCGCAAAAATCAGAATAAAGAAAATCCCGTAGAACCACGGTGGTACTGAGGATGTCGGGGACAACGTAACAACCAGTTTGTCCCAGAAATTCCCGTAATTGCGAGAAAGGATCAGCGCGATGAAGAGGCTGAAGAAGAATAAAAAGAGCTGCGATGTGCCCATCAACAGCAGGGTTGCAGGAAGGCGCTCAAGGATGATATTGCGAACCGCGCGGGAGCCGTTATCGCTGACCATGTAGGTCGCGCGGCCCAATTCCAGGCGCAGCGCATTGCCCAGATACCGCACCGAACGCTCAGCGAATGGCCTATCGAGTCCCAGGCGCTTCTCTTCCAGCGCGATCATCTGGTTCGCCAGCTTCAAACGCTCTTCGGTGGTCATGGGCCTGTTGGCAGACATGGCGGCAACACGCATGTTGGTGCGCTCGCGGATATCGTTACGCATAATCGTATCGACGTAACCACCCATGTTCGCAATTAAAATTGTCAGGTAGACGCCGGCGACCACTGTAAAAAACAGCAGCACAAGCCGGAGCGCTACAAATCTCCATACGCGATTAAAGGTGGAATTTCCGCTTTGGCGCTTTCCCTTGTTGCCATCCGCTTCAAGTACTTGTGCCATATTGTACCCTCAAATCTAGAATAGATAGGGGCAAGGACATGCCCTGCCCCTATCTTTTATCGTACCGTGTCGTGCGAGTTTGTTACCGTCTTATTACGGGGCTGTGACGAACTCCAGAACGGCGAACGTCGGCTGCGAGACGGTTATCGGAACCACGGCAACTTCCAGCTTGTTCGAGCCGGCTTCGAGCTTGCCAGTGGTCTCAGCGTCGAGAACGACCTGGTAGAGGCCATCTTCAACGGCGACAGCTTCCTCAACCGCAACGATTTCATTGTTGGCGTCGTAGAGCAGGAACTTCACCATCTTGACCTCATCGGCGGGGTAGGCTTCATCGCCGAAGTCAACGAAGATGTCGAAGGTCGCTTCTTCGCCAATGGTTACCTGGCCGGGGCCGTCGATTTCGACTTCCGCCAGCTTGGGCTCACCAAAGTTGGACCAGCGATCAGCTGAATCGGGGTAGTCGGCGAAGTGCTTGAGGACGAGGCTCTTTTCCGTCAGGAATGCCTGGTCGAGGTAGTAGGGGCCGGTGCCAACCCAGAAGTGACCCTGCTGCTCGTACCAGTCCTGGTAGGCCTGATAGCGGGCGGAGGCCTCATCAGCGGTCAGGTACTGGCCGAGGGTGGGCTCGTAGGGGATGGTTGTTTCGGCGATGGCGGTGTCGAGGTACTTGTTCAGGATCTCGAGGGCGGGGCCGCCGACGTAGCTGGTCTGCTCGATTTCAGCAGTTCCGGCCTTGTCGATCGAGTACGCCAGCTCACCACCAGCTTCAGCGGCATTACCGATGGCAATCATCGGCCACGAGCCTTCAGCGAAGGTGTAGGTGGGGTAGAAGACGGCCACGTTGAGCTCGGCATCGAGCTGGTAGGCATCGCTGTAGTATTCAACTACCAGCGGGTCTTCGGAGACGATCTTGAAGCCCTTGAAGGTCTGCATGAATACTTCGAACGTAGGCACAGCCTGCTCATCGTAGATGGCGCTCTCAGGCTTGGCGCGGTCGAAGGTCATGATCATGCTCATGACGATGTCGGAGATGGAGAGATTCGAGCCGTCATGCCACTTCACGGTTTCGAACATGTCTTCCGGATAGTACTGGACGATCTTGCGCAGGGCGGTGCGACCTTCGGGGGAAGCTTCGCCAGCGGTGATGAAGGTCTGGGTTTCGGCGTTCCAGTCAACCCAGGCATCCTCAGGAACCTGAATCTCGTCAGCGAATTCGAGCGTGATCCAATCGAGCGTCGAGCCAACAGGCAGGCCTTCCTGGATGGTCAGCTCAGCGCGTTCCATGCGCATCGGCCACACGAGGCCGGTGAAGGGATCGTACACAACCTCGCCAGCGCCGCTGTTAGTGGCGCGGATGGCGCCCTGATCGAAGGTCCAGTTGGAGCCGGCAATCGGGTTCCAAGGATCACCGAAGAGATCCTGGGTCGCCCAGTTTACCGTGCCGCCTTCCTGGTCGCGCCAGCGGAGGGTGAACGGGTAGATGGAAGAACCTTCCACGCCAGCGGCCAGGTCAGAGGTAGCAAGCAGGTCGTTGTTGTAGGGGATGTAGTTCTTGCCATCGATGAGGAAGACCTGCAGCGAGTCCTGGAGCGAGAGCTCGAGGGCGCGGGCCATCATGTCGTGACGTTCTTCGACGGTGGCGAACTGCGAGGTGGCGAGCTTGTCGCCGAGTTCCTTAAACTCAGGATCCGAGACGTTCTGGAGGAACGCCGGGATGCCCTGAGCGGAGGAGTTCAGGTACATTTCCTGGAAGATGTTGCTCTGGTCGCGGTCGAGAACGGTGGCGGACCAGGCAGCGGTGTACATATTCCACTGGCCTTCCTTCGGATCGGAACCAATCCAAATCGGGGAAGCTTCCGAACCGGTCTTCATCTGGCGATCGACGGTGAAGCCGATCTCTTCGAACTGAGCGGCCTGGTATTCACCAATCGGGATACGGGTGCCGTCCGAGTCGTTGCGGATGACGAAGATCAGGGTAACGGGCTCGCCGTTGAACTGCCACTTGCCGTCCACCAGCTCAGCGCCCATGCCTTCCATCTCGGTGGTGATAACTTCGCGAGCCTTTTCAAGGTCGTAGGCGTAGTAGGCCTCAAGGCGGCGGGCGGTGTCAGCCAGGTCCGCATAATCAGGGAACTGGGTGGTGATGGCAAAGTACTTGGCCAGCGCGCCACCGGCGTACACTTCCTGGTTGATGTAGTCGCGATCGAACAGCCAGTTGGTGGCTTCGCGAATCTTGCGGTTCGAGAAGGGGTTCAGACGCCCATCCGTGAACTCGGCAGGATTGTACAGCATGTCATAGTACAGGCCGCTGGAGGTGGAGTAGGCGAGGCCAGAGTCTTCAAGGGCGGGTAGATCCTTCGAAGAAAGGCCGTTGGCGTAGATGTCAATCGTGCCAGCTTCGAGCTGGGTGATCGCAGAATCGGCGGTGATCACAGAGAACACGATCTCATCAAGCCAGCCACCTACGCGGGTAGTAGCAGCGGGGGCTTCCGTCGGGGCTTCCGTGGGAGCCGCTTCCGTCGGTTGGGCAGGGACATCCGTCGGCGCAGCCTGGGTAGGGGCCGCAGTCGGGTCTGCCTGGGGTACAGTCGTTGCAACAGTCGTCGGCGTGGTAGTAGTGCACGCTCCAAGTACCATGGAAAGTACTATGAGCAGGCTAATGACCACAAAGCTTTTACGCTTCATCTCTTTCTCCTTTTTCACGTAATCGTTATGGATCCGTTCAGGGTTGGTTTTGCTTACCGCACTTTACTCACCATTGTTTTTCCGGCCCAATTTCTACCCAAAATCGAGTCTTGAACGCTGGTGAGGCCTTACACATGGTTGGTCTTCTTAAGGTGATGTATAAATATTATACCATTCCGCCCTGTATAATCCAATTTACCGTACAATGCGTGAAATTTCGGGTAAAAAAGTCTATAAGCGCAGTAAGTATATCATGATCAAACTTGTTGAACAAGGAAATTAACCTGGCCACATGGCCAATATCAACCGGTTTATGGGCATTCTGGACCATAATTTAGGGCCTCCAGGTTCCAAAAAACGCTTCGAGCTGTCACATCCATGTCGAAATTGCAGAAATCTGACCGCGAAATTGCGATTTTTGGGTAAAAGTAGAGCGGGATCACCGGAAGCTGCGTGGCAAACTGATTCTGCACCTGCTGGTTTAACGATGCGTAATCGGCATCTGTCTGACGAGCGAAGTAGGCGGCAGTGCAGGCGGCATCAAACTCAGGATTGGAGAAACCGGTGATATTCGAACCAGTCCACTGGTTGCCGGGGCCGGGGATTTGCGCCGTGGTATATAGCTGGCAGTTGGGCCGCGGGCTGGCCTCCCACATAAACTGCACCAGATCGAATTTGCGCCCAAAAACACGGCCATCGGGGCCGCGGGCAAACAGTTCCGCCGGATTCAGCGGTTCTACGCTCACGCCAATTCCGCATGCAGAAGTGAGCGACGAAGCCGCCATCTGAGAGGTGGCAAGGCGAAGCCCGGCCTGCGTGGTTGCAAACGTTACGTTCAATGGCGTGCCATCTGGAACGTTTGCAACGCCGGATGCCACCCGGGGCGTGGCCGGGTCACCATCCGTATCGATCCAGCCAACCGCCTCCAGCAACCGGGCGCCCTCTGCCGGATTGAAGGGATATGCAACCACATCCGCGGAAAACAGCGGGTGAGCAGGCGGCAGGTAGCTGTTGGGCAAGTCGGATCGGCGGTAGAGGTAGTCGTTAATGATCCGATCGCGATCGATGCAATAGGCGAAGGCCTGGCGAGTGCGTACATCACCGAACAAGTCTGGGCGGTCGGTGGCAGCATTATAGCCATCATCATATGAAGCTGGCTGAATGCCAAAGTCGAGGTGCTCCCACTCGGGGCCTTGCCCGACATACATTTTCAGCTTGCCGGCGTTTTCGCGTTCCAGCAGCCCTGGGATCATCTCAACCATGTTCATATTCTGGTCGATTACGTCACACTCACCCGCCAGCAGAGCATTCATGTTGCCATCTGCTGTATCGCCGATGAAGCGGAACACCAGGGTGTCGAACGCGGGCAAGCCTTCGCCGGCGCGGAAGTAATTGGGGTTCTTTTGCAGGGTAATATGATCGCCCGCGGTCCATTCTTGAACCACGTAGGCCCCCCACCCCAGCGGAGCGCGGCTGGAAGCCGGGTCAGTTAGCAGTTCGGCTGCACCCTTCTGGCCCCAGGCGTGCTTAGGCAGCGGCATCCAGAAGAAGGTACCATGGCGCTGTTCATAAAAACCGGGCAGGCCGGCCCATTCCACCGTCGCCGTATCTACCTCTGTGTAAGAGGCAGTGCGATCCGTTAGATACTTGCTGGCCGGGGTTGCTGGGTCAGAGGCAAGGCTGTAGGAAAAGATCGAGTCCGCGGCGGTTAGCGGTGTTCCATCAGACCACAACAGGTTAGGCAGCAGGCGGAAGGTCACCACGAGCTGATCCATAGACAGCTCGCTCGTGCCGTCCCACGTAATGGCGCAGTTGGGCCGCGTACAGCCAGAGGGCAGCACGCGCGTTCCGGCTTTTAGCGAAGCCAGGTTTCCATCAGCATCGAGAACAGCCGTCCCTGCGCTAACAGTCACCGGGCGCATCACGGCATCCCCATCCGCCAGACTGGGAATCTTCTCCAGGATCACCGGCTGAACGGCGAATCCGCGCGTATCAAAGGGGCCATCGTAGATGGCTTCGAGCACAGACCACATGCTGCGAGCATTGCTTCCATACGGGTACAGCGTGGTGGGCTCGTCCTGTGTGCAAACGACGAGTGTGCGGGGCGGTTCCGGCGTGGCAGTGGCTGCCGGTAGTGTTGTGGCCGTTTCTATCACCACGGGTGCAGTGGGCGCGGTTGGGTTAACCGGGGGTGTTTCCTGCACAGGGGGTGTATTCGATTGGCAGGCCGACAGGCTGAGGATCAACGTTACAGCCAGGATAGCAACAAGGGATGTTCTAAAACGCATGCGAGCCTTTTGTGTTATCGAGATATTCGTATCACGAACGTCTACGATTGTACCACCAGTAATGCACCGGCGGCGAGACGCGCCTGTTAAGCCGCGCACCTCGCCGCCGGATAGAAGCAAATGGACTTCTCCGGTAGAACGCTACGAGGTGCCCCGCAAGCGCGGATCGAACGCGTCTCGCAAACCGTCACCGATAAAGGTAAAGGCCAGCACCACCAGCGAAACACAGATAGCGGGAGAAAGCAGCATCCACGGCTGCGCGTTGAGCGCCGTCTGCCCTTCGAGCATCAGCGCGCCCCAGCTAGTGATAAAGAAGGCTTCGGGGTTGGTCGCGGGGCGCAGGCCCAGGCCCAGGTAGCCAAGAGTCGCCTCGGTGATGATCATACCCGGCACTGCCAGGGCCGCCACAATGATGATTGGACCAAGGGTGTTGGGCAGAATGTGCTTGAACATGATGCGGCTGTCTTTCGCGCCAATGCAGCGCGCCGCCTCGATGAACTCGTTATTCTTTAGCGAAAGCACCTGCCCGCGAACGATACGCGCTTCACCCACCCAGTTCACCAGCGCCAGGGCCGAGAAGAGCAGGAAAAGGCCGTTGAGCAGGTTCCCAATCCACGAGTCGCGCAGTGCCACCATGACGACGATGAAGAACAGCAGGTCTGGGAAAGCATAGATCACGTCGGTGACGCGCATGAGCAGGTTATCAAAGCGACCGCCGTAATATCCCGCGAGCAAGCCAATCGTCGTACCGACGATGAGGATGATGACGGTGGGGATAATGCCCACAATCATCGACACGCGCGATCCGTAAATCACACGGCTGAGCACATCGCGCCCAAGCGTATCGGTGCCAAGCAGGAAATTGGGATCGCTGGGTTTGTTATTGACTCCTCTTTCAACCCACGCAGGGGGCAGGTAGTCTTTACCACTGTTGAGCTTGATTGGGTTGTGCGGAGCAAAGAACGGCGCAAAAGCGGCAAGGATGAAGAAAATGGCGATAATCACCATGCCAACCATGGCCATCTTGTTGCGCACAAAGCGGTACATCGAGTCCTGCATCAGGCTGCGAGAAGGACCCTTTACTTCAAGCGCGGCGGCCTGGGCCTTTGACTGAGCATCCTGGTTCGTCGCGGAAAGCGGATTACTTGTTTGAGCCATCGTTGTTCCTCGCTTACTTATCCAGGCGGATGCGTGGATCGATCAGGACATACACCAGGTCCACGCTCAGGTTTGCCAGAGCGACCAGGATGGAGAAGAACACAGTCGTCCCCATGATCATCGAGTAGTCGCGCTGACCAATCGCCTGAACATACGCGCGGCCCATGCCAGGGAAGCCAAACATGGTTTCGATAATAAACGACCCCGTTACCAGGAAGGCCAATGCTGGCCCCAGGAACGTGACGACCGGGATGAGCGCGTTGCGCAGCATGTGCCGGACAATCACGAGACGCTCGGCAAGCCCTTTCGCGCGCGCGGTGCGAACGTAATCCGCGCGCATCACTTCCAGCATCGAAGCGCGGGTAAGGCGCGCGGTGCGGGCCAGGGTGCCAAAGCCTAGCACAGTAGCGGGCAGCAGCCAGGCATTAATGGGGTCCCAGCTACGCGGCACAATAGGAATAAGGTGCAGCCATGTGCCGAAGATGATGATCAGGAAAATTGCGATCACAAAACCCGGCACCGAGATACCTAGCGTGGCGATAAACAAGCTCAGGTAGTCGATCCAGGAGTTCTGCTTCAAGGCCGAGATAATACCAATGGGCAGGCCAATGCTCACAGCAAGCGCAACCGCCATGATACCCAGGCGGGCAGAGAACCCAAAGCGGCTCTCCCAAAATGGTTTCCCTTTTTGCGGCTCAAACAAAATATCTTGTACCTGCAAGCCGCGCTGCCGGTAGGAAGGCCCCATATTCCCACAAATCAGGCCGCAAGTAAATTTGCCGTCTTTGTTAAAATCACCAAAGGTATAGGCAATATACTGCCGCCAGAGGGGCTTATTTAAACCGTAATACTCGTTCAACAATGCTTGTGTTCTGGCATCCACCTGCCGGGCGCTCAAATCCCGATCCCAAGGTCCGCCAGGCGCCATGTGCATGAGAAAAAACGTAACGGCTGAGACCACAAGCAGTACGGGAATAAGCCAGAGAAGACGGCGAGCGAGGTAGGTTCCCATATAGGCTTTCGTTTCCCTTCTAATAGAGTTTATCTTCGCCAGGGCGAAAAGGGGGCTTTGGTGGTGCTGCGGAGCCGAAAACTCGCAGCACCACCAAAATCTTACTATTGCGCGTGGCGGTTCCGCCGGAGCAGAACCGCCATCTTTGTTACGTTACAGACTTACCGCTCCAGCGTGATCGTCAGCGGATCAATGGCGCCGGGGAAGCCGGAGTCCTGCGGGGTGGTCGTGATGCCCTTGACGTAGGGCTTGACCAGGTAGGAGTTCACGTTGTTCCAGACGAAGCCACCCGGAAGGCTGGCGACCAGTTCCTTCTGAGCATCCATGTAGAGCTGGGCACGCGTCGCAGGATCGGTTTCTACGTCGGCCTCAGCGATGATCTCGTCAAACTTCGGGTTCACGTAAGCGATGCGAGAAGCGAATGACGATGTGCTAAGCCAGTAGACCGAGAGCCAGTTCTGCGGATCCGGGTAGTCAGCGCACCAGCCGAGGATGAAGGCCTGCGGAGCAGTCGCTACGTCCTTGGTCAGGGCGGTGTAGGTGGTCGCTTCAACTGGGTTGAGGGCCACGTCGATGCCGAAGACTTCATTCCACTTGGCAGCAATCCACTCGAAGCGCGTGCGATTGCGCGGTGTGTCGGAGAAGGTCAGCTCGATCGGGTACTGCGTTCCGTCCTTGGTCAGGACACCGTTCTCGACGGTGTAACCAGCATCCGTCAGGGTCTTCTTGGCCATTTCAGGGTCGAACGCGTAGCGGTCTTCGCTCTCGTCGTATCCAGGATAACCCGGCGGGATCCAGGTCTGGGCAGGAGCACCGAGATCCTTGAGGACGTCAGTCACCCAACCTTCACGATCGAAACCGTAGGCGAAGGCTTCGCGGACTGCGAAATCGGTGAAGGGTTCCTTCTGCCGGTGGAAGTTCAAGTTGTAGGTGCAGGAGCCGGGGTAGATCATAGCTTCGGCGTTCAAACCCGGGTCGGCCTTGACGGTCGCCAGGTCTTCAGCACCAAGCGGTACAATGTCGAATTCGTTGTTCTGGTAAGCCTGGAAGTAAACCGCGCCGTCCACGATGTAGCGGTATTCAATGCTCACCTTGGCCTGCCCGCGCCAGTAGTTGGGGTTCGGGACGAAGAGCGAGCGGGTGTTGGTTTCAACTTCCTGCCAGATGAAGGGGCCGTTGCCAACGTGGTTGGCAGCGTCGGTCCACCAGGTGTCGCCAGCGGCTTCGATCAATTCTTGCTTGGCCGGATAGGTGACCCACAGGGACATCACGGTGTGGAAGTAGGGGGCGGGCTTGCGGAGGTTGAGCTGCAGGGAGGTGCAGTCAGCCTGGTCGTAGCCGGTGCATTCGTTGCCAGCGGCATCGAGGGCCTTTACGCCAACGGCGGCCTTGAGATCCGCGAGCTGCTGTTCGGTGGCGGTGGCCAGATCTGCAGCCTGCCATTCATCGGCGCCAGCGATTTCGCTGGTGATCGAGGAATACTCGCCAGCGGTAGCAGGGTCAATGTTGCGCAGCAGCGAATATTCATAGCGCTTGGCATTGAGGAGACTGCCATCCGAGTACTTGAGCCCATCGCGAAGCTTGAAGGTCAGCTCGGTGGAGTCTTCGTTGTATTCCCAGCTCTCGGCGGCGCCGGGGACGGTCGCGAGTTCAGCGTCCAGGCGGGTGAGACCTTCGTACACAAGGTTCAGGTGCGCAATCTCGTTCACAAACGAAGATTTCTGGGGATCTACGATGTCAGGCCAGGAGCCCAGGTTAATGCGCAGGGTTTCCGCGTCAGCAGCGGGGGGAGCCTCAGGGGCAGTTGTCGCTGTCGATTCAACAGCGGGGGGTGCCTGGGTCTGAGTAGCACAAGCAGATAAAACCATGCTTGTGATGATGAGTATGCTAATCGTCCACAAAATCGCTTTGCGAGACATTGGTTTTTCTCCTCCTCTTAAGGATCAAATCAACTTGCAACGGTTCTTCAATTGTACTTTGTTGGTGAGATATGCTTTTTGTCTTTCCTCCGGCAACCACCTCCTTTTTCTCCAGGGTGTATCAGGCAAAGGGTTTCCGGAACCCCGTTTTTGACTATAGCACATCGATTTTCGACCGTCAAGCATACGACTTCCGACCAGGGATGAAACTAGCCACCTGACCAGGAAGCGCTGGTCACTAGACCAGGTGGCATGCTACCCAATGTCCCTTGGCGACCTCACGG
The DNA here is from genome assembly GCA_023434145.1 of Chloroflexota bacterium. Taxonomy (GTDB): domain Bacteria; phylum Chloroflexota; class Anaerolineae; order Anaerolineales; family Anaerolineaceae; genus DSYU01. The sequence continues at coordinate 20,464 of JAEYTI010000165.1, forward strand.
AATTCAGGGCGCGATTCGGCGCAGATTTTCGTTGCCAGCGGGCAGCGCGTGCGGAAACGGCAGCCAGAGGGGGGATTTACCGGCGAAGGCAGTTCGCCACTCAAGATGATCCGCTGGCGTTTTTCTTCCGCGATCGGGTCTGGCAGCGGAACTGCCGAGAGTAGCGCTTGCGTGTAGGGGTGCAGCGGCTGCGAGTACAGCTCATTGCGCGACGCAAGCTCCACAATAACACCCAGATACATCACCGCGACACGCTGGCTAATGTGCCGGATCATGGAGAGGTCGTGGGCAATGAACAGGTAGGTGAGGTTAAACTCTTTCTGCAGATCTTCCAGCAGGTTCACTACCTGCGCCTGGATCGACACGTCAAGCGCGGAAATCGGCTCATCGCAAACGATCATCGATGGCTGGAGTGCCAGAGCGCGGGCTACACCGATGCGCTGGCGCTGGCCGCCGGAGAATTCATGCGGGTAGCGCTTCGTATACGCCGGGTTTAGGCCGACACGGCGCAGCAGTTCGCGTACCTGTCCCTCGGCTTCCTTTTCGGTTGACAGGCCGTGTACAATGAGCGGCTCGCCAATGATCTCCCCGACTGTCATGCGGGGGTTCAGGCTGGCGTACGGATCTTGAAAGATCATCTGCATGCGGCGGCGCATCAGGCGCAGTTCCTCGCCTTTCATTACAGCGAGATCCTTGCCCTCAAAGTACACGTGACCAGAGGTGGGGCGGTGAAGCTGCAGGATCGTGCGGCCGGTTGTAGACTTACCGCAGCCCGATTCACCCACCAGACCCAGCGTTTCACCGCGAATCAGGTCGAAAGAGACATCATCAACAGCATGAACCGCCCCAGCCTGTTCCTGAAACATCACCCACTTCGTCTTCATAATCGGGAAGTGTTTGACCAGGTTTTCTACGCGCAAAATCAGATTGTCATTCTTCAGTGCGGTCATTCGCGGTATCTCCCGGTTTCAGGTTCCACCCAGCAGGCAGCCCGGTGATCAGGCCCAACATTAATCAGCGGCGGATTTTCCGTCCAGCAGCGCTCGCGCACAAACCGGCAGCGCGAGGCAAAGGGGCAGTAATTCGGTTTTTCCATCAAAACCGGCGGCAGCCCGTCAATCGAAACCAGCCTGCGCTGCCCACCCTCATCCAAACGAGGCAGGCTGCCTAACAGGCCAATGGTATACGGGTGCTCGGGGTTGGTGTACAGTTCTTTTACGGGGGCTTCTTCAATAATATAGCCAGCGTACATCACCGCAACCCGGTCCGCCAAACCGGCGATAATACCCAAATCGTGGGTAATCCAAATCATGGTCATGCCGAGCTCATCACGCAGCCGCTTCACCAGTTCAACAATCTGTGCCTGAATAGTCACGTCGAGCGCAGTGGTCGGCTCATCCGCAATCAACAATTCGGGTGTGCAGACCAGAGACATTGCGATCATGGCGCGCTGGCGCATGCCACCCGAAAACTGGTGGGGATAGTCGTTCAGGCGATCCTTGGCATTGGGAATACCAACCATCGTGAGCATTTCGGCAACGCGTTCGTATGCCTGCTTCTGGTTCATCCCGCGGTGGATCTCTAGTGGCTCTGCAACCTGCCGACCTACGGTCAACACCGGGTTGAAGGAGGTCATCGGGTCCTGGAAAATGATGCTGATCTGAGAACCACGGATAGCACGGATCTCATCGTTCGAAAGCTTCAGTAGATCCTTCCCCTGGTAGAGCGCTCTTCCTGCAACAACTTTGCCGGGCGGAGAAGGGATCAGGCGCATCATCGACATCATCGTGACGCTTTTGCCACATCCACTTTCTCCCACAATCCCCAGCGTTTCCCCTTCTTTGAGCCTAAAAGATACCCCATTCACGGCATGAACAATACCGTCTTGGGTACGAAACTGGGTTTCTAGGCCCTCAACTGTGAGTATGTCGGCCATTCACCTGCGTCCTTGAACTAGGATATGGAGATTTTTCGGGGGGTGCAGTCGTAGTATCTATGCGAAAACCGATCGTATGAAGTTTTCTTGTGATACTAGGATCAAGAAGCAATTGTACTCTTATTAGATATAAGAGTCAAACGTCGCTCTTCCACAATCTTGCCGCTTCTTGCCATTCCATGTGTGACAAATGTCATTCGCTCAATATGGGTTTCAAGGAGTTTTTGGTTTGTTGGGGTGGTTTCACC
>JAEYTI010000167.1 GCA_023434145.1 Chloroflexota bacterium
CTGGCGGAGTGCATCGCCGGCGTGCGCAAGACGCTGGGCGGCGCGATCAAGATGGATGGGGAAGATTTATCGCACGTGCCGCTGAAACAGCGCGTGGAGAAGGGGCTGGCGTACATCCCCGAGGAGCGTATGCGCGATGGCGCGATCCGCGAGTTTTCGGTTCAGGAAAACATCTTCCTGCACGATCACGCCCACCCCAATTTTTCGCGCGGTATTTTCCTGGACTTTCCGCGCATGAAGGCATACGCCAAAGAGCTGATCGACCAGTTCAACGTAAAAACGCCCGGGCTGGATACGCCAATCAAGAACCTGTCGGGCGGCAACATTCAGAAGGTGATCATGGCCCGCGAGCTTTCGCGCAAGCCCAAGGTACTGGTTGCATCACAGCCGACGCGCGGTGTCGATATTGGCGCGACCGAGTATATCCACCAGCAGATCCTCAAACAGCGCGAGGCGGGCACGGCCATCCTGTTGATCTCGGAAGATTTGGACGAGATCCGCAATCTATCCGACCGCATCGCCGTGATCTACGAGGGCCAGATTGTCGGCATCGTCGATCGCAACCAGGCCACGGTGGAGCAAATCGGCCTGATGATGGCCGGTATCGCGCAGCAGGATACCGTTTAGATTTTCGCCCTTTATGGGCTTCAACCGATAAGAGCATAGCAAAACGGGTGGGCCGCAAGGGTCCACCCGTTTTGCTATGCTCAAAAAAATCTAGGCAGGTATCTGGCTGCGCAGCGCGTCGCGCTCCCAAAAGCGGTGCTGGGCGATGGCTGTGCGGAATTCTTGCGCCAGCGCCGCGGGTTCCGCGCCTTTGTACGCCGCGATAACGCCTTTGTCGGTAGCGATGTGGTTCGGCTGGCTGCCGTTTGACAGGTTCACGCCCACCAGGTGCGCGGCGTCCAGCAGTTCCACGCCTTCGCCAAATGCCGCGATGGGCTTGCAGTGCATAAACGCCTCGGTGACAAACTTCAGCGCCGGGCCTTGCATCTTCAGTGCGTCCACGCCCTCTCTGCCGCCGGGCACGTACACGGCATCGTACATCAGCGAGCTGGTGGTGTGATAGTTCTTATCGACCTGTACGCTCGGCCCGCCGTTAGAGCCGTGCATGCTGCCCTTGAACTTACCGACCAGCTCTACCAGCACGCCTTCGCGCTCCAGGGCATCTTGCATGCGGGTGATGCTGTCGATATTGCTGCCTTCTGCGACCAGTATGGCCACCTTGCGCCCGCTGATCGAGTCCATTGGACCGCGGTTCATGATGCTCAGCGCCTCTGATCGTTCGACGCTGGGCTTACCAGAGGTCGACGGTCCGGTTACGGGCACTGCCTCGCGCGCCGGGGCCTGCACGCCGATGCCTTTGGCGACCTTTTGGGCCAGTTCAAAATCGACCCGCGAGAGGTGCTCCACCATGCGCGCGCGCACGTTCTTGTCCTCGACCTTGCCCAGCTCAAAGTGGAAGCCTTCGATCATGTGCTGCTTTTCCACGTCGGTCTGGCTGTTCCAGAACAGCCGCGCCTGGCTGTAATGGTCGTTGAAGCTCTCGCTGCGCGCGCGGATCTTATGGCCCTCTACCTTTTCGGCATGGTGGACGTACCCGCCTTCCGCTTCCGTCGCGGGGCGCGGGGTGTTGCCATCTAGCGAATTGGGGAAGTAGCTGACGCGCCCCTTGTTGATGGTCTGGCGCATGTAGCCATCGCGCTGGTTGTTGTGCACCTTGGCGGTGGGCCGGTTGATGGGGATCTCGGCGAAGTTGGGGCCGCCCAGGCGGATCAACTGTGTATCGAGGTAGGAGAACAGCCGCCCCTGCAGCAGCGGGTCATTGGAGAAATCGATGCCGGGCACCACGTTGCCCGGGTGGAACGCCACCTGCTCTGTCTCGGCGAAGAAGTTATCGGGGTTGCGGTTCAGCACCATCTTGCCGATGATGCGCACCGGCACCAGCTCCTCGGGGATGATCTTGGTTGGGTCGAGCAGGTCGAAGTCGAACTTGAACTCGTCCTCCTCATCCACGATCTGCACGCCCAGCTCGAACTCGGGATAGTTACCCGTCTCGATCGATTCCCACAGGTCGCGGCGCAGGAAATCGGGATCGGCGCCGGCAAGCTTCTGCGCCTCGTCGAAGATCAGCGAATGCACGCCCTTCACCGGCTTCCAATGGAATTTGACAAAGCGCGCCCTGCCCGCTTCGTTCACAAAGCGGAAGGTGTGTACGCCGAACCCCTCCATGGTGCTAAAGCTGCGCGGAAAGCCCCGGTCTGTGAGCAGCCACATGATCATATGCATCGACTCGGGGGTGAGGGAGACGAAATCCCAGAAGGTATCGTGCGCGGCGGAGGCCTGCGGCATTTCGGTGTGCGGCTCTGGCTTAATCGAATGCACCAGATCGGGGAACTTGATCGCATCCTGAATAAAGAAGACCGGCATATTGTTGCCAACCAGGTCAAAATTGCCATCCTCGGTGTAGAACTTGGTGGCGAACCCGCGCACGTCGCGCACAGTATCCGCCGAGCCGCGCGAGCCAACCACCGTGGAGAAGCGCACAAACACCGGAGTCTTCACGGAAGGGTCCTGTAAGAACCTGGCTTTTGTAATTTCCGCCATCGACTCGTACACCTGGAAATATCCGTGCGCGCCCGAACCGCGCGCATGCACCACGCGCTCAGGAATGCGCTCGTGGTCGAAATGGGTCATCTTCTCGCGGAAGTGGAAGTCTTCCATCAGGGTGGGGCCACGATCCCCCGCTTTCAGCGAATCGTCGGTATTGTTGACGCGCACGCCCTGGTCGGTGGTGAGCAGCTCGCCGCTGTCATCAACGGTGTTTTTTTCGAGATCCTCCCTTTTGCTTTCTTCATTGATTTTGTTCCGCTTGTGCGACTGGTCGTTCTGATGCATAACCTGGCTCCTTTCATCGGTTGATAAACGCGGCAAATGGCATATAGTTCAGCTACGCGCAATTTAGGGAATTTTCTAAACCCACCTGATTGGGGTGGGTGCCATATTCGAGCGTCTATCCTATGGGCTTGAAAACCTTCCAGCGACTGTTTCCTGGCCCGATTCAAATATCCCCAACCAGGAATCAGAAACTGTGCTTTCGTTATACCCGATTTATTGAACCGGCTATTTTGGGAAATACCCTACAACGCGCGGGGAATTTCCAGACGGCTTATCGAGGCTTGCGAAAAACATCGGGCGGCGCGCCATCCGATGTTTTTCGCAAGCCTTCCAGTTACTTCTTAACGTGAATTCGGGATAAGGGTGTTTATTGTTGTTTTGAGGGTGCTTCGCACCCTCAAAACAACAATAAACACCCTCTAATTCCCTAAACCCGAACTGACGTTTCTTACTTTTACTTCTTACTTCGCCGTCAGGCACACGATGCCGGATAGGCGCGTGAAGAAGTACTCCGTGCTGCCGCCCGGGCCGGGCACAATGCCTTGCACGCCAACATTGCTCAGCAGTGGGGTCAGGCTGCCCCACGTATGGTAGGGGCTGGAGGCGTAGAAGCTGTCTGTATCGGTTCCGGCGAAGTACCCGCCGTTTGAGAGCACGCCCACAGCCTTCACCGCCGTGCCCGCCAGGCCGCTCAGTTTCCACGTTTTGCCGCCGTCTTCGCTGAAGTAAACGCCAGAGTCGGTGCCTGCCAGGAAAAGACCCGGCAGGGTTGGGTGCTGGGCCAGGCTGAATACCGTTCGCCCGGCAATGCCGGTGTTCGATAGCGCCCACGTCTCGCCTTTGTTGGTGCTGAGAAGAATGCTGCCCGAGGCGGCGTCGGCGGCAGCCAAAACGCGCCCGGAGGACGAGCGGTCATGGAGGATGCTGTACACCGTGCCTGTCCGCTGGCTGGTGGCCACCCAATTGGGCCAGGCGAGGCGGTAAATGCCCCGGCCCGCTGTGCCCGCCAGCACGCCCGAATCGAACGGGGATACGGCCAGCGTTTTGGCCTGTGCCAGCCCAACCGCCAGGCTGGCAGGCCTGGGCAGCGGCCGGTCGGGGTGATCGGTGAGATCGTCGCGCTCGGGCAGCGGGCGGTTCTCAAAGGGGTTCTCGTTTTGCGCCGTCGTTTCGGCTAGCGCCAATGCGGTTGGAAACCCGCCGGTGAGCGAGGCCCAGGCAGCGCCGCTGTTCTGGGTATAGTACACCCCCGAATCGCTGGTTGCCACGTACAACACCGCCGGGTTTCGCGGATCGATGGCAATACCCAACACATCCGAGTTGCCCAGCCCACTGTTGCGTGGGGCCCAGCTCGCGCCGCCATCCTGAGAATAGTACACGCCCTGGCCAAACAGCGCGGCAAACAGCAGATTGGGGTTGGTCGGCGAAACCGCCAGCCCGGTGACCGAATACCCTGTGAGGCCGTTGGTGGAGCGGAACCAGGATTGGCCGCCGTTGGTGGTCTTGTAAACGCCATTGCCATCCACGCCTACATACGCCGATGCGCCATCTGGCGCGAAGGCAATCGGCCCCCAGGTGGGCAGAGCGGCCACAACCGACCAGGAGCCTGCCGGGTTCGTCGTGCGCATCAAGTAGTCCGCGGGGGCACCCGTGATCACCCCGGCATAAACGCGCCCCCAGTTATATGGATCGGGAGAAATCCCGCCAACGGTAATATCCCAGCCGGTGCTGCCCATGCGAGACCAGCTTCTGCCGCCGTCTGATGAACGGAATGCCCCCTGCTTTTTCATTGCGCCAAAGTAGAGGATATCCGGGTCGAACGGATCGACGGCAATCGCCCTCCCGGACCAGGGTTCCAGCTCCGTCTCGCTCCACTCGATGGATACTCTCGACCAGCGATTACCGTAATCGTAGCTGCGGTACAAACCGTTCTGGTGCATGGCGGCATACACCAGCCCGGGCCTGTCGGGGTCGATGGCAAGATCGTACACGTACAGGTCTGCATTCGGCAGGCCGTTGTTCACCGGCACCCAGGTCGCGCCGCCGTTTTCGCTGCGGAACACTCCCCCGCCGCCCAGCGCGTCGCCGGGCAGGCCTTTCATGCGGGTTCCGGCAAACAGGCGGTTGGGGTTGTTGGGATCGACTTCCAGGGCATAGACAACCGGGTTGCGGTAGGCCGCCCCGTTCCAAATGTTGACCATATCGCCGGTCTTCGCCCAGGTCGCGCCGCCGTTGGTCGATTTGAACACACCATTGTAGGGGTACGACGCATCCCCATACGTACCCGCGTAGATGATGTTGGGCTGTACGGGGTCAATCGCCATCGACTGCAAGGTCAGGTAACTGATGCCCGCGGAAATGGGCGCCCAGTTTGCCCCGTAATCGCTGCTCTTGTACATGCCCGAGCCAAACGTCATGGCATAGACCACCGCCGGGTTGAAGGGGTCCTGCGCAACACCCAGCGTGCGCCCTACTGGCGGCCCGATCCGCTGGAAGGTATAGGTGACTGGACGGGAGATGGTGGGCAGGAAGATCTGCTGGGGTGCGTTTGTCGCTGCCGCCTCGGGCGCGAGACAAAGCAGCAGAACCAGCGGCAGCATTGCCAGGATTCGAAGCAGTTTGATCATGTTGGGCCGGTAGGAATGGAAACGTAGATTGTTAGGAAATTGTTATAATGTGGAAAGCGTTGCTAACAAATTATACTCCGGTAAAGCGGCAGCAGACTTTACAATAGGATGCATCGGGAATGCTTTTACCTTTATGTTAAACTATCTCTATGGTTCACCTAATATATTGGCTACACGAATTTTTGATTAGAAATAATCAATCATCATGACTACAGGCGCACCCCTCCCGATTCAATAAGGTGATTTTGGGTTGGGCGGGAAGAAACAAGTGTATTCAAAGCACTCCCAACCTTAAGAGGACAGATGAAAACGATTATGCATTCTGATTATTGGGTGGAAGTGCCTTCGGGTGAATTTCTTACTGGCATTTCTGACGAACAACGCGAAACAATTTCGGATCGCATCCGTCAACAGGTGGGCTTCGACCAACTCTCACCTGGGCTGCGTGAGCGGTTGGAGGGGATGATCGCCAAAATAAAACGATGGGCTCAGGAGCCTGATAAGCCCCGGACGTGGGGCCCATATTATTACTTTACGGCAAATGATATGGAGTTGGCCAAGCAGGAAACCTATGCCCCACTGCTGCAGGTAGAGACCTCTCTCACTGGACATCCGCGAGAGGTACAGAAAACAGATCGTTTCTATATCGCTCGGTATCCCATTACGACCAATCAGGTTGCACTGCTGCACCATGGAACGGTGGTCAAGGATATGCCTGGCATGCTCGATGATGCATTTCAAGCAGTTGCGGCTGTCACCATGAGTGATATTAAGCCCTTCCTGGAACAATTAGAGGGCCGGCTACCCACCGGCCTGGAGTGGGAGAAAGCCGCAAGAGGAACGGATGGTCGATTGTACCCCTGGGGGGACGAATGGAACCCCAAAGCTGGTTTCTTTTGGTATGGGCAGCCAGGAGGGGGACTTCGCGTAGATGCTTTTCCCCAAGGAGTCAGCCCGTATGGTATCTGGCAAATGGCAGGTGGATTACCAGAAATCGTTAGTGGGGAGCACGTCGAATGGTATCGGAAAGGCACACATGCCAGGGAGTCTTCAGAAGAAATGGCCTGGTTCGATCATATCATCCCTGTTTCAGGCGATGGGATGTGGTTGAGCCTGAGGCCAGTTTTGGACCGCTGGCCAACCACTCAATGGAGCGGGTACCGTGCAGTATCGCATGATGAAGCGAAGTAGCAGTGAGGACAGCTTACGAGGGGGGTAATCCATAAAGACTGAGTAGGAACATGAAATGAACGGGCGCAGCGCCGTGGCTCTTTGACAAGGGATCTGCCCCGTTCCGCTGCGCCCCTACACGACCTCGTCCAGATAAAGGCGCCCCTCTCCATTTTGCCGGTTCTGCAAATTGGAGAGGGGCGGGGGTGAGGCGTTTTTAGCAAGCCAGTGCCTGAGCCGGCCAATATTGCCCCTCACCTAACCTCTCCCCGGCGGGGAGAGGGATAAGACTCCTTACTCTACCTTGCCGAACCAGCCTCTGCGCAGCATCCACTTGGCCAGCTCGATTACCGGCGAGACGGTGAAGGCCGCGCCGAAGATGATCAGCCAGTCTTCCAGCGGCAGGGCGTAGGTCTCAAACGGCCCCTGCAAGAAAGGCACGTAGATCACCGCCAGCATGAGCAGGAAGTCGAAGATGATCGCCAGGTTGAGCCACTTGTTGGAGAAGATGCCCGAGAAGATCGATAGGTGATCCGAGCGGTAGTTGTAGGCTTTGAAGAACTGGATCAGGATCAGCGAGACGAAGGCCATGGTCATGGCTTCTGATAGGCTGCGGCCCGATTGCAAAGCCCAGGCGAACAGGCCCAGGTTGACCAGCGTGGACCAGATACCGCCGACCATCATCAGCGTGACCACCGGGCGGGTGAAGATGCCCGTGCGCGGATTGCGAGGCTTGCGCTGCATCAGGTCGTCTTCCGGCGGGTCTACCGAGAGGGCCAGCGCAGGCAGGCCGTCGGTTGCCAGATTGACAAACAGGATCTGCACGGCGCTGAGCGGCAGAGGCATGCCCAGCAGGGCCGTGCCCGCCATCAGGCCGATCTCGCCGATGTTGGACGAGAGCAGGAACATCAGGTACTTTTTGATGTTGCCAAAAATACCGCGCCCCTCCTCCACCGCCGCGACGATCGAGGAGAAGTTGTCGTCCACCAGGGTCATGTCCGAGGCTTCCTTGCTCACATCCGTGCCGGTGATGCCCATAGCGATGCCGATGTCGGCCTTCTTCAGCGCGGGCGCGTCGTTCACGCCGTCGCCGGTCATGGCAACCACGTGGCCCCGGTTTTGAAGGGCGGTGACGACGCGCAGCTTATGCGCCGGGGAGACACGGGCGTACACGTCGATGTTCTCCACCTCACGGTCCAGATCGGTTTCGGGCATGTCTTCCAGCTCTGCGCCGGTGACCACGCGCCCGTGTTTGAGCAGGCCCAGCTCGCGCGCCACAGCCTGCGCAGTGACGGGATGGTCGCCGGTGATCATCACCGGGCGGATGCCGGCGCTCTCGCACACTGCGATGGCCGATTTGGCCTCGGGGCGCGGCGGGTCGATCATGCCGACCAGGCCCATCAGGGTCATTTCCGTTTCAGCTTCCTTGATCGACTCTGTGCGGTGCGAGGCCACGGCCAGCACGCGCAGCGCCTGCGCAGCCATATTACTCGCAGCTTCGATCACCTGCTGGCGGGTGGCGTCATCCAGGTGCCGTTCGCCGTTCTCGGTCATCATGCTGGTGCAAGCGCCCAAGATCACCTCCGGCGCGCCTTTGCTGTAGGCCAGCTTGCCTTCCGGCATATCGTGCAGGGTGGTCATGCGCTTGGTTTCGGAGGTAAAAGGGATCTCCTGCAAGCGCGGGTAAGCGCGGTCGAGATCGGCCTTATTCAGACCGGCCTTGGCCGCCGCGACGACCAGCGCGCCCTCGGTCGGGTCGCCCTTGATATCCCAGCGCCCATCGATCTGCACCAGGCGCGCATCAGATACCAGCGCCGCGCCGCGCAGCAGGTCTGCCAGAGAATCTTTGAGCTTGCCGCTAGATTCTGAGTTGCGGAACGAGCCTACCGGGTCGTAACCTGAGCCTTCCACGTCGAACCAGTGCCCTGCCAGCCACACCTTGCGCACGGTCATCTCGTCCTTGGTGAGCGTGCCGGTCTTATCCGAGCAGATCACCGAGGTGGAGCCGAGCGTTTCGACGGTGGGCAGCTTGCGCACCAGCGCGTTGCGCTTGGCCATGCGCTGAATGCCGATGGCCAGCGAGATGGTGACGACCGCCGGGAGCGCCTCGGGCACCACCGCCACGGCCAGCGCAATACCGAAGATGAACATTTCCAGCGGGGGCTGGCCGCGCAGCACGCCCAGAATCACGATCACCAGCACCACCACGAAGGCGGCCTTGGCCAGCGTCTTGCCGACGCGGTCCAGGTTCTCTTGCAAGGGAGTCTGCCCCGTCTCGACCGACTGGAGCATGCCGGTAATCTTGCCGAACTCGGTGCTCATGCCGGTGGCGGCGACCACGGCCTTGCCGCGCCCGTACGCCGCCGACGTGCCGGAATAGATCATGTTCTTGCGGTCACCCACGGCAATATCCTCGCCGGGGATCGCGTCGGTGTGCTTCTCTACCGGCAGCGACTCACCCGTCAGAGCGGCTTCTTCGATCTGCAAGTTGACCGACTCGATCAGCCGCGAGTCTGCCGGAACGCGGTCGCCCGCTTTGATCAGGATCACGTCGCCGGGCACCAGCTCGCGCGCCGGAACCTCCACCTCGTCGCCGTCGCGTAGGACGGTTGCGGTGGGCGCGGCCATCTCGCGCAGGGCCTCAATGGCGCGCTCGGCACGGTACTCCTGCACAAAGCCCAGGATGACCGAGAAAATCACGATCACGGCAATCGCCGCCGCCTCTACCCCGTGCCCGAGGACGGCCGAAATAGCCGCCGCAAGCAGCAGGATGATGACGAAGATGTTCTTGAACTGCTCGATCAGAATATCGAGCGCCGTAGTTTGCGCTCCGGCCTTTAGTTCGTTCGGGCCATACTGCTCCAACCGCTGCGCGGCCTCGTGTTTGGTGAGGCCGTCTTTGGATGACGGGAGCTTTTCCAGCGTTTGCTCCACCGTCATCGTGTACCAGGAATGACTTTCGTTCACAACGATCCTCCGATGATTTCTTGGTTGTGCTGGAATATTCTTGGCGATTGCCCGTCAAAAACAAATCAGCGACACGCTTGAATTCTTCGGGTTGCACCTGGCGACAATAAAAAAACCACGCACAACCCGATGGCTGCGGTGGTCTCGCTTTTTGTGATTGTGGGGGCCGGGAATGGTGCGTAGGGCCATTCCGGATTGACGACCTTCCACCCTGCTGAAGCAGGAAGCTACTCCCTCACCGATTTAGAACGCTCTACCAAGTTTATACGTTTTGCCGGAATGTGTCAAGGCGAATTTTACGGCTCTTGGTGCCGGGCAGCTAAAGCCGCCTAGCAACAGGTGCCCGAGCACCGAGTGATTCCAAAAATCACGAAATTGCCTGTTGACATCGCCCGCAAAAGCCCTATAATCAACCCTAATGAATACCTTAATTGCCGTATTGAAGAAGGCCAGCAAGAAGACCCCCGACCCCCGCCTGGTGGCTCGGTAAGCTTGCTGTTCCGAAAAGATCCAAGGACAAGCGCGCACCCCACCAGAAAACTGGTGGGGTGTTTTTTTATCACCGTGGAGACCTTGAAATGACCGATCCGTTGAACACAACCAACAACCTGAACCAGCCCCCCTCGCACGCGGAGCATGTGGACATTCCTGCGGATGTTGTTCAGCAAAATCCGCAGAGGCATTTCTCTTCAGAGGAAGTTTTGGTGTGGTGGGATTAGGATTTTTTGGATAAGCAATAA
>JAEYTI010000170.1 GCA_023434145.1 Chloroflexota bacterium
CGCCGGGATCTGTCCATCTTCCAGATCGGCTTGCGTTTCATTGAACGACAATTGATCAACGCCCTTCCTATCCATCTTTCGCTGTGTACCTACCTGTGATTTCTGAAACTGTCAGGTGGCTAGAAAAAAATCATCGATTTGTTGCGGAATGATCCAGATGATGCCGTTCGTGAAGAGGCTGGTGGGAATAAATAACATGTACTTTCATCATTGAATGTGGAACTCTTTCATAAGATGGTCAGATCCTTTATAGTGAATTATATGGATGAATCTTTGGAATTGTCATAGATCTATAAAGAGTGTTGTCGTAAGTCGCCTAACTAAATTTTCCCTCCAAGTCTTCTCCTTCCTTGATATAATTACCCCCGTGCGGGACGCCTGCCGGCTGGTCGCGCACGTGGGGTAATTCATTCAACGAGGAATCTATGCGCCGGGGCGGCGCTTTACAAGTTTGTCATGAAAATCAAAAGTCCTTGAAGCCGGGCTGCAACGATACTATAATTCAACGCAGTATCCAAGTTTTTTCTTTGATTGCTGGTAATTAAATACGCGCCACACCAGGGGGATCTTAATGCTCCGCAGGCTCAAGGATATTCGCGTTCTGCCGCTTTTGCTTTTGCTGTTATCTGGTTGTACTGTCGCTGAACCTGTGGTTCCACTTGCGGCGGAATTTCCACAGGCAGCGCCGACAGCTGCACAAGCGCCGGTTGTGGCAACATCCACGCCGCTCGCCGAAACCCAGACTCCGCAAGAAATTGTGCGGGTGATCTATATCGAAGATGCGCCCGGCTCGCCAACCGATGCTCCCGCGTCTACGCCGACCCCGGATTCCCGCCTCACCGCGAAGTACTGGGCGGAATGGCCGCTGATCCCGGAGGTCAGCAGCCGGGCGAAGGCGATCTACCAGCAGGGGATCGCCAGTGGCAACGATCCGCGCGCTTTTTCCACCATCGGCGACTGCCAGTCGGAGCCTGCGGTTTTCATGGGTACCTACGATACCGAAACGTATCTGCTGGGGCAAGGGTACGAGCATTTAACCGAGACCATCGAGCAGTTCAGAGGCTCGTTCGACCGCGACAGCGTGACCGTTCGAGATGGCCTGAGCGTGGCCTCGGTTTTATCGCCCATGTGGGCCGACCCGGAGCGCTGCATTGAGAAAGAGACGCCGCTGGCATGCGAGATCCGCATCCATAAGCCTTCGATTATGTTCATCAACCTGGGGACCAATTGGAAGGGCGGCAACGAGGTCACCCACGAAGAATATCTGCGCAAGATCGTGGATGAACTGGTAGCGCATGGGGTCGTGCCGGTCATCTCCTCCAAGGGTGACAACCAGGAGGGCGACCACCGCATCAATCAAAGCATGGCGCGGGTGGCCTATGATTATGACGTGCCGTTTTGGAACTTCTGGCGCTCGATCCGCGACCTGCCGGGCAAGGGCATCGATGGAACGCGCGAGGGCGGCTATCTAACCACGGAGGCATGGGGGCGGCGCTCGTTCACCGGCTTGCAAGCGCTGGATGCCGTCTGGCGAGAACTGTCGGGGGAATAGTCGCAGGGCGCTCTCGCCGATTCCATCTTCGGGGTATAATCGAGCAATCTTTTCTGCTGTGAGGAGCCTATGCGCCGGAACGCTATTCTCATACTTCTTGCCCTTGCCTTCCTGCTCTCCGCCTGCTCGGGCGGCGGACGCAGCGAAGCTGCGAACGTGGTGGAGGGGTACTATCGCAACATGGTCGGCAAATACGACGAGCGGTTTGTGGCGGCCACCTGCGCCGAGTGGGAGGAGTTTGCCCTGCTGGAGTACGACTCGTTTGGCGGGGTGACCACCGAACTGGAGGACTTCTCCTGCCGCGAGACGGGCACGGAGGGCGAGTTTACGCTGGTGCAGTGCGACGGCAAGATTGTGGCCAGCTACGGCAACGAGCTGATGGATTTCCCGCTGGCAGATCGCGTGCACAAAGTGCGCAACGAGGGCGGCGACTGGCGGGTATGCGGGTATTAGCATGAACCGCTTCCGGTGGCTGTGGAACCGCGAGAACCTGTGGGCGCTGGCGCTGTGCTTCATCCTCGCCGCGCTGACCGTGCTCACCGCCGATCTCTCGCCTACCTGGATCTACCAGGGGTTCTAGGCCGATGCTGCTGGGGGAGATCCTGCTGCTGGCCGGGTTGGCGCTGCTGCTGCGCCTGGCCCCAGCCAAAGCGCGAGTCTGGCTGATTTTTGCCGCTTCGGTGCTGATCGTATACTGGCTCCAGCCGGCCATGCCCATCCGCGGGCTGGATTACTGGCTGCCGACCGCCACACTGGCAATCGCCGCGCTGGGCTGGCTGCTCACCGCCCAGCCGGGGGAGCGCCCCAACCGCGAAGATGTGATCGCCGGGGCCGTTCTGGCCGGACTGGCGCTGATTGCGGGGCTCACCCGCTACCTTGGCGCGGGCGACTGGCTGCTGCCCACCCGCCCGCCCAATACCGTGCAGGTGATCGTTGGATTGGGGATCGCCGCGCTGGCGCTAGCGGGGCTGGCCTTTGCCCTGCACGGAAAGGCGCGGTCAAATTGGATGATAACGGCGGCCATCGTCTTGCTAATCGCGCTGCTGGTGGCGCTCAAGACTCCGGCGCTGGCGCTCTTCTCTGCGCAGGGGCTGCGGGCGCTGGTAGGGCAGAACCCGGCCCTGGCTACCCCGTTCGACCTGCGCTGGCTGGGTTTCTCGTACCTGGCCTTCCGCCTGATCCATACCCTGCGCGACCGGCAGACCGGGCGGCTGCCGGGCGTTGGCCTGCGCGATTACCTCAGCTACGCCGTGTTCTTCCCGGCCCTGGTCGCCGGGCCGATCGACCGGCTGGAACGCTTCAACCGCGACTTATGCCAACCGGAGGATCAACAAACCGCAAAAATCGGTGAAGATCTGACCCAAGCCGGGCGGCGGCTGGCGCTGGGGCTGTTCAAAAAGTTCGCTGTGGCCGATACGCTGGCTCTGGCCGCGCTCGCGCCGGAGAACGCTTTACAAGTGCAGGGATCGGGGTGGCTGTGGCTGCTGCTGTACCTCTACGCCTTCCGCATCTACTTCGATTTTTCCGGCTACACCGATATCGCCATCGGCCTGGGGCAGATTCTGGGCATCAAGCTGCCCGAGAACTTCGCCGCGCCGTACTTGAAGCCCAACCTGACGCAGTTCTGGAACAGTTGGCACATGAGCCTGACGCAGTGGTTCCGCGGCTACTTCTTCAACCCCTTCGTGCGCTGGCTGCGCGGGGAGAAAAAGCTCTCGCCGGTGGCGGTGCTGCTGCTCTCGCAGGTGTGCACCATGCTGTTGATCGGCCTGTGGCACGGGGTGACGGTCAACTTTGCGCTGTGGGGGCTGTGGCACGGGCTGGGGCTGTTCGCGCAGAACCGCTGGACCGACCTGACGCGCGGATGGTGGACTGCGCGGGAATTTTCTCCCGCGGGGCAGCGGGGGTTGCAGATCGCCGCCACCGTGTTCACCTTCCACTACGTGGCGCTGGGCTGGGTGTTCTTTGTGCTGCCCACGCCGCAGATGGCCGGAACGGTGCTGGCACGGCTGTTTGGAGCGGGGTGGTGAGATGAAATTTCTGCTGCGCGTAGCCATCAAGGGGCTGCTTCTGTTTGCCCTGCTCAATCTACTGTTCATTCCGAATTTCGAGCGGGGATTGGGCGCAGTTTCCGCGTACAATGTTCTCTTTCCGGGTCGCCCGCGACTGCCGTTTGGCGAGTCGCCGCAGCAAGCCTACAACTTCAGCCTGTTCGACGTGGAGGCCATGTTCGCCGCGCATGAAGTGAATCAACCAAAGGCGGCCGGTCAGGAGACCGGGGGCGAGTACCGCGTGCTGGTGCTGGGTGACTCTTCCATCTGGGGCACGCTGCTCACGCCGGAGCAAACACTGACCGGCCAGATCAACGCCCTCACCGCGCAAGATGGCCTCCCAGTCCGTTTCTACAACCTCGGCTATCCGACCATCTCGGTCACCAAAGACCTGATGATTCTCGACCGGGCGCTGGCAACCGACCCGGATTTGGTAATCTGGGTGACGACACTGGAAGCGCTGCCGGTCGACAAGCAGCTAGCTGTTCCGCTGGTAGAGAACAACCCTGAGCGCGCCCGATCGTTGATCGAAAGGTACGACCTGCCGCTGGATGCCGCAGCACTGGATCAGCCCACTCTCTGGGAGCGCACGCTGATCGGCCGCCGCAAGGAGATCGCCGATGTGCTGCGTTTGCAGGTCTACGGGATCATGTGGGCCGCCACCGGCATCGACCAGTACTACCCCGCCGAGTTCCCGCCCGCGCAGGTGGATCTGGACCCTGACCCCACCTTCCAGGGTTATGAGGATTGGAGCGAGGATGATCTGGCCTTTTGGGCGCTAGACGCGGGGAAGTCCGCTCTTGGTGATGTTCCGCTGCTGGTGGTCAACGAGCCCATGCTGATCAGCGCTGGCGCGAACAGCGATATACGGTACAATTTCTACTACCCGCGCGGGGTGTACGACGATTACCGCGTGTGGATGCAAGCCTGGGCAGAACAAGCGGGGGTTGCCTATCTGGATGCGTGGGACATCGTCCCCGCGGAGGAATTCACCAACAGCGCCATCCACCTCAATCCCGCCGGAACCGCCCGCCTGGCCGAGCTGATCGCAGAGGCTCTAAAGAGATGAACCACAGAGATAACAGAGAAAACAGAGATAAGAAGGAGAAAGAAAGCGCGATTTTAAATGGTTTTCTCTTTTTCTTGCCTCTGTTTTCTCTGTTATCTCTGTGGTAAAAATTCTTCAAAGGTTTTCCATGGCACAAGATACTGTCCAAAAACTCTCCGACTATATCACCGGGTCCGTACTCAAGCAGCCCAACCGCACCCTCAGCGAATCCACCACCCTCATCTCCAGCGGGCTGGTCGACTCCTTCTCTCTGGTCGACCTGGCGATGTTCGTCGAGGAACAATTTGGGGTGAAGATCGATGACACCGAACTGAACGCCGAGACGTTCGACACGCTGGGCGAGCTTGCCGCGCTGGTGGAAGCGCGCCAGAAGTAAAGCGCCGTGGGTGACGTGAAAACGGCTTTTGAAGTACTGCGCGGGCACGCCGAGCGACAGCCCGAGCGCGTGTGCTTGCGGCTGCTGTTCCCCGGCAAAGAGGACGTGGTGATCACCTACCGCGGTCTGGCAGAATCGGCTGCCGGGTACGCGGAGAGCTTGCGCGCGGCGGGTATCCAATCGGGCGAGGTAGTCATCCTAATCCTCCCGCATGGGCTGGATTTGATCGCTGCCTTTTGGGGCGCGGTGCTGCACGGGGCCATCCCCAGCATCATGCCTTTTCTCACCGAAAAGCTGCTGCCTGAACGCTACCGCCGCGATCTTTCCGCGCTGGTTTCCATCACCCGCCCGGCGGCGGTGGTCACGTACCCCGAGTTTGCGGATGAGGTGAATCAAGCCGTCGGCGAGGGCGGGCCGGTGCGCCGGGTACTGCTGAGCACGGATGTGGCGAGTCCAACCGAAATCACTGGCGCCGATTTTGGCCAGTTTGGCGGGTACGGACGCGGCGCGGAGGATATCGTCTTCCTCCAACATTCATCTGGCACAACCGGCTTGCAGAAGGGCGTGGCGATCACCAATCGGGCGCTGCTCAACCAGCTAAAGCATTACCGCGCCGCCATCCGCCTGACCGCGGATGACGTGATCGTCTCCTGGCTGCCGCTGTATCACGATATGGGCCTGATCGCCGGGTTTCTCATGCCGCTGCTGGAGGGCGTGCCGCTGGTGCTTATGTCGCCGTTTGATTGGGTGAAGGCCCCTTACCGCCTGATGCAGGCGGTGATGAAGTATAGGGGAACCGTAAGCTGGCTGCCCAACTTTGCCTATAACTTCTGCGCGCAGAAGATCCGCGACGCGCAGATGGAGGGTGTGGATCTCTCTACCTGGCGGGCGGTGATCAACTGCTCCGAGCCGATGTATGTTCACAGCTTTGAGCAGTTCGCCGCGCGTTTTGCCCCGTATGGATTCCGGCGTGAGGCGCTGGCTACCAGCTACGCCATGGCCGAAAACGTCTTCGGCGTCACCCAGGGCGGGATCGATGACCCGGTGAAGGTGGACCCGGTGGACCTGGCTTCGTTGCAAGGGGAGGGGTATGCGCGCCCAGCCGTAGAAGGCCAGCCCTCCGCGCGGATGCTCTCGTGCGGCGCGCCCATCCCAGGCACGCAGGTGCGCGTGGTGGATGCGCAGGGCAAAACGCTCGGCGAGCGGCGGGTGGGTGAGCTGGTTGTACGGTCCGACTGCATGCTGGCGGGCTACTACAACCGCCCCGATGCTACCGCCGAGGCATTTGTGGATGGCTGGTACCGCACCGGCGATCTGGGCTACATGGCGAGTGGCGAGGTCTACGTCACCGGGCGCAAGAAGGATCTGATCATCACCGGCGGGCGCAACGTCTTCCCGCAGGATATCGAAGCGGCGGCAGGTGAAGTGCCGGGCGTTCACCCCGGGCGCGTGGTGGCCTTTGGGCTGTATAACGACGACCTGGGCACCGAAGAGGTGGCGCTGGTGGCCGAGGTGGATCTCTCTGAGGAGGAGCTCGCCGATGATGAGGCGCGGCAAACCTTGGAGGATTCAGTTCGGCTGGCGGTGAACCGCGGCACGGCGGTATCGCTGCGCTACATCCGGCTGGTAGGCCCGCAATGGATGGTGAAGACCAGCTCAGGCAAAGTGGCGCGAGCAGCGAACCGGGAGAAGTTTCTGGCGGAGATGAGAAAATAGGAGGCAATGCACTTGGTAACGCTGCGAACACAACGGCTGCTGCTAATCGCCCTGACGCGCGATCAGATCGACATGGCCCTGAATGACGTGAATGCGCTGGCACGCGCGCTGAATATCACCATTACCCCCGGCACATTTTCGGATGAGTCGCGCCAGGCGATGACCATCAAACTCACGCGCATGGATTACGTCGACACCGCGCTGCATCCGTGGTTCACCTACTTCCTGCTCGTCAATGCCGCAGAGCGTACTGCCGTGGGCGTGTGCGGGTTTAAAGGCAGCCCCAATGTGCTCGGCTCGGCGGAGCTGGGCTATGCGGCGCATCCAAATCATCGCAACAAAGGCTACATGACCGAAGCCGTGCGCGCGTTGATCGAGTGGGCCTTTACGCAGGAACCGTGCAAGGTCGTCATCGCTGAGACGTTGCGCGAGAACATCGCTTCGCAGCGCGTTCTGCAAAAAGCGGGTATGGTATTCGACCGCGCCGTTGACAACATGCTGTATTGGAAGGTCCCAAAGCCCGAAGATCGGTAATTCGCAAATTTTCGCCCGAGTCGCTATAATCTATATTGTAGATCGATAATATTGATTATCGCTCTTTCTGGATTATAAGGAGTTTTGGTGACACAGGGTAGTACCATCCCCCTGTGTCATCAAAACTCCTTGAAACCACATTTAAGCCTTGATTATTTGATAGGAGAACACTCGTGGTGAACAATCCGGCGACGATTGTGGCAATGGGTCAAGACCGCTACGATGAGCAGCGCAGCCTGGGCGTCAGCGAAATCACGTTTAAGGTGGCAGGGCAGGGTGAGGATGGCATGTTTATTCTCGAAAACACCTTCCACCAACCGGGAGGCCCGGCGCGTCACCTGCATGTGGCGCAGGATGAGTGGTTTTACGTGGTAGAAGGGGATTTTGCTTTCGAGGTGGGTGATACGACCTTCCGAATGCGCCCAGGTGATTCGCTGTTGGCTCCCCGGCGTGTGCCGCACGTATGGGCGTTCGATGGCGTGGCTCCACGCGGCAGAATTATTGTGGCGTTCTTCCCCGCCGGCAAGATGGAGGCATTCTTCCGCGAGGTGACCAAGGCTAATGCAATGCCCCCACAGGACCCTGCGCTCTGGCTCGCACACGGTATGGAGCTGCTCGGTCCTCCCATGAAGATCCCATAGGAAGCGGTACACGAATGGCTTATTACCAGGGTTTGGATCGAGTAGACGGCGAAATCCGTATCGGCGCGCCGCTGCTCGAAAAGTTGGAAACCCTTTCCATCGCGGAGGACGTCGCCGAGGATGTTTCGCACTGGCTTCGCGAAGCGGAAACCAACGCGGCAGTGCGTTATTTCGGAATTTTTCACTGGCAAATGTGGATCGGGGATATGATCCTCCATAACCTTTCCATGGAAACAGGGGAAAGCATGATTGCCTATCACCTGTTTGACCCCCACATGCGCGGCAAGGGGATTGGTACCCGGGCACTGCATTTGTTGGTGCAGTATGTGCGCGAAGAAACGCCCCTGCGCCAGTTGATCATCATCACATCGATCGATAACGTGGCGTCGCAGGGCCTGGCGATCAAGAACGGGTTTCACCTGATTGGGCCATCGCGCGAAGACCCGGTAAATGGCATGGTCTTCGCGCTGGAAATTCCCAGGCAGTAGCCGAGGATCTGCTTTGTGTTTGTGGTTTGCCTAGCATAGCTGGGCAAACCACAAACACAAAAGAATTTTCGGCCCGGTTCTCAGTGTCTACGCCGTTTGGGGGCAGTTTCTGCCGGTTTGCGGTGGCAGGTTTCCACCGCCTTGCCCGATCCACACGAACAGGGCGCGCCAGAGCGCAGATCGCGCAGGGGCGGAGTATCCGCCAGCAGGCGCATCACCTCCGCCGGAGCACGATTGGTGCGCAGCAGGGCGGTCATCAGCTTCATCGGGCGGTCGATATAGGTAAAGAAGGCTTTGAACCCCTCGCACAGCGCGTTGAGGCCCGGTTCGCCGTCCGGCGTCCGTAGTACGCGGTCTTTGGGGCAGCCACCATTGCAGATGAAGCGCACCTCGCACTCACGGCAGTATCGGGGCAGGGTATCGCGCTTGGCATTGCCAAACGCCACCTGCCGCGGATCCCTCACCAGCGCTTCCAGCGGCGTCTCGGTGATATTGCCCAGAAGGGATTCCGGCTCTACATAGTGGTCGCAGGCGTACACGTCGCCGTTCCACTCCATCGCCATCCCCAGCCCGCAGGTCTCTTCAAAAATGCACAGCCCCGGGCGGTGACCGCTCCAGCGGGCGAGAGCCACGTCGAAGATCTGCACGTAAACCTTACCCACGTCATTGCGCACCCACTCATCGAAAACGTCGATCAGAAAACGCCCGTAGGCCGCGCCGGTCACCGAACGTTTGGTCAGGCGCGTGCCTTGTTGGAAGCCGGTCTCGTTATCCCGCTCGACAATGGGAATGAACTGCATGAATTGCGACCCGGCCTCGTCACGCAGAAAGCGGTAGACTTCTACGGCATGGGCGGCATTCGCTGCATTCACGCAGGTGAGCGTGTTGAACTCCACCCCATGTTTTTTGAGCAGATCCAGCCCGCGCATCACCCGGGCGAAGGTGGGCTTGCCGCCTTTATCCTGGCGGTAGGCGTCGTGCAGGCGCTCGGGGCCGTCGATGCTGATACCGATCAGAAAATTGTGTTCGCGCAGGAAGGCGCACCATTCATCATCCAGCAGCGTGCCGTTGGTCTGGAAGGCGTTGCGGATGGTCGTGCCGGGCTTGCGGTATTTGGCTTGCAGCTCCACCGCGCGGCGGAAGAAATCCAGCCCCATCAGGGTCGGCTCGCCGCCCTGCCAGGCAAAGGTCACCTCAGCCGTGGTCTGCGAGGCGATATATTGGCGCGTGTACGCTTCCAGCAGCTCGTCCGTCATGCGGAACGGCGCGCCGGGGTACAGCGACTCTTTTTTCAGATAGAAGCAGTAGTGGCAGTCGAGGTTGCAGATAGATCCGCGCGGCTTGGTCATCACGTGGAACGCGCGCGGGCGATTGAGGGCGTTTGTCATGGTGGAAGAATTTTACCGCAGAGTTCGCAGAGGAACGCAGAGAAGAATGAACGAACCCCAAAGGCACAAAGATTTATCGGAAAAGAACAAAATGCTGCGATGCCGGCATTAGCGGGCGCCGTCATATTCATATTTCAACGCGATAAAGTAGTTGATGCCAATCTTTTTCGCGAGCTTTGGCGATACACGGGTTCGTTTGTATTCACGGAAGCCCAGCTTTTGATAGAGCCTCATCGCGGCGAGGTTCGTATCAGCGACTTCCTCGATCAAGTAGGTGTGGTAGGGGGTGTTTTCAACAATGTGGCGGATGATTTGGGATGCCACGCCCTGACCCCGAAACTTAGGATGGGTACCAACGAAACCAATAGATCCCGTATCGGCTGGCGGTTGATCGATTGGCCCTTCGAACTCTTTTTTCAGAACGATTCCCGCGATTGTTCCTTTGATTAACCCCAAGTGCTTTCGCAGCTCTTTCGCGTTGAGATGCACAGCGTGCGTTTTGCAGTCGGTAAAGGAGGCTATACCGGCAATTTCATCTCCCGCCACGGCCACGTAGAACTGATCTAGCACAAACATATGGGCAAAAGCCCGAGCGATTCTGCCTTTGTCCGTGGAAAAGAAACCGAGCCATTGAGTAAAGCCATCCGCAAAGATGATCGACATTTGCTCTCGTGGGTCGATCTTCAGCATGTCTGCCCGTACAATGGTAAACATGATGTTCCTCCTCATTCCCGATAAAGGAAGGCTGTGAGTATGCTTTTCGACGGCATGACAAAGTCTTCTCTCAACACCACTTTCATATCTGCTAATCCCTGGATGACTGAAAAGAAGAACAAAGCCATTTCATAAGGATCACCCGGACGGAACTGACCTTGCTCTTGTCCGCGTTTAATCAGGTCTGCCGTTGCTCGGAACACTTCTGTGTTTTCTGTGGCAACAGGGCTCTGTTGCTGATTGCCCGCGTTCGTTAGCGCAGCTTGCTTCATCAGGATGAGCAAATGCGCTAATTCTTCACTGTGCGATAAGTCGTCGTGGATGATCGTAACAAATGCATCGAACAGTGCCTTCGGTGAATCATCGGATCGGAACAACGCTGCAATCGACTGAAGACCTGCATAAGCATTCCTGGCGATTGCATTGAACAATTCTTCTTTGGTCTTGTAATGCCGGTACAAAAGTCCAATGCTGATCCCGGCAGCGTCGGCGATCTCTTGCACATTGGTTGAGCCAAACCCTTTTCGCACGAACAGGCGCGTTGCTGCTGCATGAATTTTCTCTTTAGTCGCGTTGCGCATTTCTTCAAACTGCTGTTGTGAGCGGGGCATAGCACCTCCTTTAATGAGTGAATATTTACTCATTATAAGACAAAAGACGAACCTGTCAATAGGCAGTGGAAGGAAACATGAATATTTCCGTACTCCACGGGCCCTTTGGTCAGGAACTATTCTCTTGTATCTGGCTGCCAGGGGACGGTGTCAGCGGTTTCCTGATAGAAGGTGAGCATGCGGTCCTTCAACTGCGCCAGGACGGTGGCCATTGCCGGGTCATCAATGCGGTTGACCAGCTCGCGCGGATCTTCGCGTAAGTCGTACAGCTCGTCCGGCTCGTACAGGCGGCGGACATACTTGTAATCGCGCGTGCGGCACATGGTCGCTTTGGTGTGCTCGGGGCCTTCGGAACGCTGCATCTTGAGCCTTGGATAGTACAGCCCACTCGGAACCTGATTGTCGACCGACTCCAACTCCATCGCGTGGCGCTCGTCCTGCAACCGCCCGCCTTCGCAGAAGACCGCGTCCCGGTGGGCAGTTGCTTCCCCGGCGATCAGCGGGAGCAGCGAGCGGCCAAAATGCGTATAGCCAGGAAGGAGGTCGGTGAGGGTTTCTACCGTGGCGCGGAAATCGACCAGTTCTACCAGCGCATCGCGGACGCCGGGTTGTGTCTCTATGCCCGCCGGAGGTTTGATGATAAAAGGCACGCGGGTCAGGCAGTCTTCGAAGGTGTTCTGCGTCTTCTCCACCAGCCCGTAGTCGCCGGTGAAATCGCCGTGGTCTGAGAAGAGGAACACCGCAGTGTCATCGTAGATACCCGCTTGCCTGAGCGCCTCCAATAGCAGCCCTATCTGATGATCCACGCGCGCGCACTGCCCGTAATAGGTGGCGCGCAGTTCGCGCCAGCGGTCTTCTGTCCATTCCTGCAATCCCTGGCCTTCGGCAATGCCCTTGAGGATGCTGGGTTTGCCTTGCCAGCCAGGCGGGGTGGGGATACGTTCAGGCAGCCGGTCGCGGTCGATGGCGCTGAACCAGGGGTCCTCCACCGCGTAGGGCGGGTGGGGGTTGCCCAGCGCCAGGAACAGGCACACCGGCTGGTCGGCAGGGCGATTTTTGATCGCCTCGATGGCGGCAAAGACCACGTCCCAATCGCCATCGTAGACAAAATCCTCGTCCTTGGGGAACCCGGCGGGCTTTTCGATCCTGCCAACCAGGAAGGAGTAGTAGTTATCACCGTTGGGGTCGCCGCGCCAGTCGAACTGACCGTGCGGGTTTGACAGAATCGGGCGGCCCGGGCGGGCCTGGGCGCGATAGCGGACATGGCAGTACGGCTCGAAGCCCGTTTGCCCGGGGACGAGATCGTTCTTGCCGCCCCACCACACGAAATAGCCCGCTTCTTTCAGATCGCGCAGCAGCACCGGCTCGTCGGGGTGCATCATGTGGAACATGGTGCGGTGACCGCGCACGTGCGGGTACCAGCCGCTCATAAACGAGCAGCGGCTGGGCGTGCAGACCGGATTCTGGCAGAAGGTGTTGGAGAAGGATACTGCATCCTCCGCCACCAGCCGGTCGAGCACGGGAGTCTGCGCGGCTGGGTTGCCCAGGTGCCCCAGCACGTCGCCGCGCCATTGGTCGGGGTTGATGATGAGAAGATGGGGCTGCTTTGGCATATCAGTACCGGAACCTTAACCCTTCGTCGACCATGGCGAGATAGTTCTCCACCGGTATGTAATTTGCCACGGTGTTGCCCGTGCCCAGGGCGTAACCGCCGCCCAGCGCGCAGGTTTCGATGATCCGGCGGGTGTAGGCGCGCACTTCCTCGGGCGTATGGCGGCACAAATAATCCACGTCCACGCCGCCCAGGATAGCCACCCGGTTTCCCCAGTAACGTTTGGCCTTTGTCACCGGCATGATCACGTCCTCCCACGAGTGTTTGGCGTCGATCTTCACATCGTCGATCAGGTCATCCATCACCCGCGAGAGGTCGCCGCAGGAATGCAGCAGGAAGGGCAGATCGTGGGCGTGGGCGATCTCCGCCAGGCGCTTTTGCACCGGGAAGACGTACTGGCGCAGGTGCTTGGGCGAGACGAGCGTACCGGTCTTGAACCCCATATCGTCGCCCAACCACAGCGCGCCGATATTTGGCATCTGCGCGACGGTGGCAAACAGGCTGACCAGCATCTCGCCGATCTTGTCCGACACTGCTTTCACCAGCGCCGGGTCGTCGTGGATCAGCATTGCCATCGGCGTGAGACCCATCAGCCAGCACATATTCTCAAACTGCCCGCCCGGCCCCAAGAAGATGATCTGCATGCCATCCGGCAGGTGTTTCGCGGCGTACTCCAGCGCTGAATAGTCGATCTGCTCTGGTTTGGGCCAGGGGTAAGCCTCAAAGTCCGCCCACGACATGATCAGGCCGGTATTTTCATCATCCCACGCGCGCTCGCCGCGATTCAGCACCGCGGTGTCTTCTGTACTGAGAACCTTGTGCGGCAGTGGAACCCCTGCCCCGAGGGTAATGTAATCGTACCCGGTCTGATAGTAGAAGGCGATCTTACGGTCCAGTTCTAGCGCCATCAGATCTGGCCAGTCGGGCGTGCCGTAAGGGATCTTTTCGCCCAGCACAGCTTCCATGATCTCGCGGTCGGCGAAAAGCTCTGCCAGCGGCAGGCGGTCTGGCTCCCCCTGGCGTAAGAGGATTTTGCGCAGGCGGCCAAAATCAGGATTGGGTTCGGGCAGTTTGGGGATCATAAGGATGTTATAGCGCAAAAGTGCGCGAAGGGTATAACGAAAGAGAGGTATCACATCGTGGTTGTAATACCTGGAGGTGCCTGGCGGCTATTGAAGAATAAGAAATGAATCGCGTAACGAAGATGGCTCTACCCCCTTATCGCC
>JAEYTI010000219.1 GCA_023434145.1 Chloroflexota bacterium
GGTGAAAAAGGCCAAATTCCCGCAAAACAGGGCTGTTTCCACCGCCTGAAGACTGTTTTTGGTAACTTTTGCTGTTTTTAAGGTTCGCGC
The DNA here is from genome assembly GCA_023434145.1 of Chloroflexota bacterium. GTDB lineage: Bacteria > Chloroflexota > Anaerolineae > Anaerolineales > Anaerolineaceae > DSYU01. Next base: position 91 of record JAEYTI010000219.1, read on the forward strand.
GCTCTTTCGGCGCTATTTTCGCATCTCTAAAGTCAAGTAAAAAACTATCGCGTATAGGAATTATAAAACATAAAGAATGAACATGCGACTACGCGCGCCTTCTGAATCATCGCTTGGGTACTTCCCAGTTTGTTGGTGGATTGGGACAGGGGAACATCGTTCCCCTGTCCCAATCCACCAACAAACGGAAACACACCCGGAGTGGCCTTTTTCGTTACATGGTTGATCAAAAGATACTATAATTTAATTGGTACATTCACCTCCTCTTGTCCTCGCATTAGAGTCACGGAGAAATCTATGACCGACAAGCCCACTCCACTTTCAAGGTCAAAAGACCCCGAACTGGATTCTTTTATTCAGCGTATAAGGGCAGAGAAGAAGGTCGTTACGCCCGCACTGGATCATCCAATTCTTGAGCCGGCGGAGCGCGCCCGCCGAACCCTTGTATACGGCGCGGGGTTGGGCTTCTTCGCGAGCCTACTCATTGCCCTGGTCTCGCAAATTCTCAATGTTCTGATGTTGGCCGGCGTTCCGATGTTTCGCTCGTTCTTCGATCCGTTGCTGGCGGTGCTGCTCATCGTCATCATTGGAACCCTCTTCTCTCTGCTCTCGGTCGCCTCGATTACGGTCCAAAACCGCGTGGCGGCCGTTATCGGCCTGCTGATCCTGATTGCGATCTTCGGCAAGTTCTACCTGGATTACGGCACCTTACTCGGCAGTATCATGCAGGGGATCGGATTCTTGTATCGCTTTTTGATCCCAATCTTGTTCATCCTGTTTATTCCTGTACCATTTGTTCTTTTAATCCGCTGGGTGGTTTCTGCGCAGGTCATCCACCATTACCGCCCGTTCTATGCGCGCCAGCGAATGATCCCGGCACTAATCATGTTTGCGGTTGCCGCGCTGCTCGGCTCGCTGTTCGTGTATTCTGCTCCGGAGCGGCAGGCCATCCGTGCAATGAATACACTGGTAGCGCAAGCTGCTTCCTCGCAGGCGGAAGGGAATCTTTCGAACGCGGATGGGGCGTATTTTCTGAACGCGATGCATAACCCAATTCCGCAGCGGGTAAGAGCGGATGGCACCCCTTATATTATGGATATCTCTGTGACGGCGAAGTACAGCAGTGGTCACTGGCGGACCTGTGACTTTAGCCGCACAACAGGCGAGGTGATAAGGTGTCGGAGTAAATAGGCGTGCTTTTGGTTACAAACACGAGAGCCTGGTTCTGTGGTTCGTTAAGGCAGAGGTGGTTATTTCCTGGCCCTTCCATAATCGTATATAATAAAACCCAGGAACGGATCAATCGCCGTGCCGGTAACAGGAGGAAAACCAATGGCTGTGATCACAATTTCGCGCCAGATGGGGAGCCTGGGATGCCAGATTGCGGAGGAAGTTGCCCTCTGCCTGGATTACCGCGTGGTCTGGCGGGAGGTGATCAACGAGGCGGCGTTAAGAGCCGGTGTGCCGGAGGTGGCCCTTGCGACGATCGACGAGCTGGATCTGCTGGGGTTGCGCCCGCCTGCCAGGGCGCGGAACGCCTATCACGAAGCTGTTCATGAGATTATGGTTGAGATCGCTTCTGGGGGAAATGTGGTGATCGTAGGTCGGGCCGGGCAGGTGATCCTGCGCGACTGGGAGGATGCCTTGCACGTGCGCCTGTTCGCGCCATTCGAACTGCGCGTGGAGCGGATCGCAGTGCAGCACAATCTTTCAATCGAATCGGCGCGTATGCAGGTGGAGGCTAGTGATCAAGCCCGCGCGCGCTATCTCAAGCGCTATTATCATGTCAAATGGGAGAATCCCGAGTTGTACGGGTTGATATTAAATACGGCGTATTGGAGCACATCCGCGGCGGCAAGAGTGATCTGCGAGGCAGTGGCGCAGCGTGAGAAGGCACCTTGAGAAACGGCGGGGAGTAATTACGCACTGTGGCGGAGTCATCGAAGAAAGCAAAACCGATCTTTATCCATCCAATTGAGGAAGCCTTCGCGCGTATTTTGGACTTCTATGGGGTGGAGTGGGAATATGAACCCAAAACGTTCCCCCTGGTATGGGATGAGAAAGGGAACGTGGTGGAGGCATTTAAGCCAGATTTCTACCTGCCGCAGCAGAACCTGTATGTGGAACTGACGACACTGCGCCCTAAGCTGACGCAGAAGAAAAACCGCAAATTGAAGCGCATCAAAGAACTGTATCCCGATATCAATATCAAGCTGTTTAAGCGCCGCGAGCTGCGGAATATGATGATCCGCTTTGGAATGCGCGAAGAGGCCGAGCGGATCTTTGGAACGGATGCGCAGGAGCGTGACTGATTGTGGAAACGACAAAAAAGCCGGGCGACGATCTTTCAGCCGATATTCAGCAGGTATTTGTGTCATCAGAAGCCATTCAGCGGCGGGTGCGCGAGCTTGGGCAAGCGATCTCGGCTGACTACGAGGGCAAAAACCCCATTCTGGTCGGCGCGCTAAAGGGTGTGATTTGCTTTATGGCGGATCTGCTGCGCGTGGTGACAATACCGATGGAGGTGGATTTTCTCGCCATCACCAGTTACTCCAGCGAGGAGCGCGACCAGGGTGTTGTGCGGATGGTGAAAGATCTGGAAATGCCGATCACCGGGCGGCACGTGATCTTTGTGGAAGATGTGATCGACACCGGCCTGACGCTCAATTACCTGATGACCAGCTTGCGTGCCCGTCACCCGGCCAGCCTGGAGGTGTGCGCGCTGTTCAACCGCAACAACAAACGGCTGATCGATATCCCCATCCGCTACAAGGGCTTTGATCTGCCGGATTACTTCGTCGTTGGCTACGGGCTGGACTACCACGAACGCTACCGCAATCTGCCCTATGTGGGTATCCTCAAGCCGGACGTACTGTTCAAACGCGGCGAGCAGGGTATGCGGCGCAGCGGATTGTAAAAGAGTTTTTGGCTGGCAGGGATGATTGCATCGTCCCTGCCAGCCAAAACTCTTTAAAAAGCCTCACCCTGCGGAAGAAACACATTCCACAGGGTGAGGGGATTAAAAATAGGGGCCCCAAGTAACCTTCTAGCGGTTGATTCTCTCAAGCTTGGTGCTCATGGTCTATTTTTCCTTTCGTTTTTGCCACCTACTTGGGTATGTATCTCGTACATCCCGGGCAAACAAAACCTAATCGGTTTAGACTGAGCAGTTGAGAGAGCGCTGTCTGTATTTCTCGGGGCTCCCTAACCAGTTGGAAATTTACTTGTTTTACGATCTACCGGATCTTATTGGGATCTGGTGATCCGTTCAATTTCCTCTGGTGAAGCTATAGTAGCACAATCCCCGAAGCGAGTCAATACGTATACTGGATTGATCCAATATTTTAAGCTTATGTTCGTAGAACTCCCTGATCCGCCGCGGAATTAGCTAACGGGGCAGGAAGACACATGGGAGGGCGTTCCCTGAGCCGCTTCCTACGCGCGCGGATTGGCGGAGCGGCAGCCCGGTGAGTGTTTCCAACAGGTGTTGGTCCATTTGGCATAACGCGGGGTGATGGTCGAGCAGGGCAGCGTAGGGGCAAGCGCGCAGCAAGAAGCGCGGCCCGGCCGGAGATGCTTCCCATCGGGCGCGGTACGACTGCTGGTTGAGCATCTCTACGGCCTGGTTGAACCGGGCGCTGGTGATGCGGGCAGATGGCGGCACGCCATCTGCTAATTTTGTGGCAATCTTCCGAAGCATATCTTCCCGCTCACTCTCATCAACACTGTCGAGCATCAATTCCAGCAGCGCGTGCGAGAGCCGGGCAAAGTTATCCGGTGTAGATCGTGCTGTCAGGCGGTAGGCGACGGTTGGGCGTCCGCGCGGCGGAGATTTTGCTGTGCCTGTCGCTGTGGTTCTAACCGCTGTCGCTCGTTCCACCAACCCTTCTGCGATCAGTTGGTTCATGTGGTAGCGAATGTCCGCGCGGGTTAGGCCCCAGGCGTGGCTCAACGCTACCACCGTGGCAGTGCGGTTCTCTTCTAAATAGGCCAGAATGCGTTCGCGTGTTCCGATCTGGGCAAGTAGGGGAGGATTCATAACTCCATTATGTTCGGTCATTGCCATTTAAGCAAATAAAATTTTTCTTAAATAATCTGACAATCGTCAGCTTGACCGGGATGCCCGGGATGTTATAATACCTGTAACTTCGCATATTTGAATTCAAACCACCAAACGCTTTTGACGAAAGGTGATGCTATGACAGAAGAAGGTCCGAACAAGCCTGGGGTGGTAATTCCCGAGGAATTGAATGGGCAGGTGTCGGTAACGACATTCGACCGGATTTACCAGTGGTGCCGTGGCAACTCCATGTGGCCGATGATGTTCGGCCTGGCTTGCTGCGCGATCGAAATGATTGGCATGGCAGCGAGCCGCTTCGACTTCGCCCGCTTTGGGTGGGAAGTAATGCGCCCCAGCCCGCGCCAGGCTGACTTTATGATTGTCTCCGGCACAGTGACCAAGAAAATGATTCCACAGATTGTGCGGTTATATAACCAGATGCCCGAACCCAAGTATGTGGTGGCAATGGGTGCGTGCGCATCGGGCGGCGGACCTTTCAAAGAAGGTTACTCCGTGGTTTCTGGTGTCGATCGGTTTATCCCCGTGGATGTCTACATCCCTGGCTGTCCGCCCACGCCTCAGGCGCTGATGCATGGCCTGCTCACGCTCAAAGCCAAGATTGAGCGCGAGACGATTAAGGGCAACCGCTGGTACTCGAAAGAACCGGTCAATGAGATCCCCGTTCCTGTGCTGGGGCCAGATCTGATGGACCCACGCAAGTTCGCGCTGATCAAAGAAGTTGCCCAGCAGAAGGCCGAAGCCGAGCTGGCAGCCGGCGCTGATGGCAGCGAGCCGGCCCCCGAATCCGCGGCGGCGCAGGCATAGTGGAGGCAGGCATGGAACAGACTCTTACACAAACCCCCGACCTGGTTGCGCTCTACCCAAACTGGCTGGAAGCCGATACCCGCGCGGGTTTCTCCGGCGTGATCGTGCAGACCGGTCACCTGCTGGAATTTGCTCGCACCCTGCGCGATAAGCACGGTTACGACTATCTCACCTCGCTCACCGGCGTTGATTACATCGCCGAGGGCAAGCTAGAAGTTGTCTACCACGTAGCGCGCACTACTGGCGGCCCGGTGCTGGTTTTCAAAGCCCAGGCCCCGCGCGAAGATCCGCAGATCCCTTCACTCACACCGGTATGGCCAGGCGCAGAACTCCAGGAACGCGAGGCATACGACCTGATCGGCGTCCAGTTCACCGGGCACCCCGATCTGCGCCGCATCCTCACCTGGGAGGGTTTTGCCGGTCATCCGCTGCAGAAGGATTGGAAAGAGCCCTACTTTGAGGAAGAAGTAAAGCCTTTCAAATCGCGCTGGCCCGGCGGGAACATTGTCCGCGCCGAAGAGCAGAACCCCTTTGGCGATAACATTCAGTATCCAGCCGGTTTCGACCCGGAAAAGGTGGTTCTGGATGCGGATAGCGCCCTATACAAAAGCATTCAGAAGGCGCACATGCTCGACACCGACCTGGAAACAGAGTTGATGATCGTCAACCTCGGCCCGCAGCATCCCTCCACGCACGGCGTGTTCCGCATGGTAGCGCTGCTCGACGGTGAAACCGTTGTGGATCTCAAACCTGCTGTCGGCTACCTGCACCGCAACCACGAGAAAATCGGCGAGCGCAATACCTGGCTCCAGAATATGCCCTTTACGGACCGGCTGGACTATATTTCCTCGCTAAGCAACAATTTTGGGTACGCGCTGGCGGTGGAACAGTTGATGGGCATTCAGGTGCCTGAGCGGGCTGAATATATCCGCGTGATGATGGCGGAACTGACCAGAATTATCAGCCACCTGGTCGCTACCGGCTTCCTTGGAAACGACCTGGGTGTGTTCTTCACCCCTGTGCTGTACTGCCTGGAAGAGCGGGAGCTGATCCTCGACATTTTTGAAGCTGTCACGGGCTCGCGCATGATGTGCAACTACTTCCGCTTCGGCGGAGTCGCCCGTGACCTTCCGGAAGGAACCCTCGACCGGGTGCGGGTGCTGGTGAATGATCGCCTGCCGCGCAAGATCGCCGATCTCGATAAGTATATGACGACCAACGAGATCGTACAGGTGCGCACGCAAGGTGTGGGCGTTCTCACCGCGGAACAGGCCATCGCCAACTCGGCAGCCGGGCCGATCCTGCGCGCTTCTGGCGTGCCGTATGACTTGCGCCGCGCCGCGCCATACAGCATTTACGACCGCTTTGAGTTTGACGTATGCACCCGCAACCACGGTGACTGCTACGATCGCTACCTGCTGCGCCTCGATGAAATGCATCAGAGCCTGCGCATTCTCCAGCAGGTGCTGCGCGATATCCCCGAAGGCCCTGTTATGACCGGTAAGCCCGCTTACCAGGTGAAAGTGCCCGCCGGTGAATCCTACGGCGCGGTGGAAGGCCCCAAGGGTGAGTTGGGCTACTACGTTGTCTCAAATGGCAAACCCAACCCATATCGTTATCACGTCCGTGCCCCATCCTTCATCAACTTGACCAGCCTGGCAGAGATGTGCAAGGGCCAGAAAGTGGCGGATACGGTAGTGATCCTTGGATCGGTCGACATCGTTCTGGGAGAGGTTGACCGCTAGCCGCGGCGACCAGAGGGAGACGAAACATGAATGGTAAAGGGATTGTCGGTGCCCTGGGTGTAGCCCTCAAGCACTTTTTCAACACCTATATTGTGGATTTCAAAGCGGGGCGCAAGCGCTACCATACCCCCGAAGGGATAGCTGCCCGTTCCAGCCACAAGGTGGAAGGCATCTTCACCATCCAGTATCCAGAAGAGAAGCTGCCGGTTCCAGAAGAGTTCCGCTACATCCCATTCCTGGTATATGAAGAGGGTGAGGGTGGGAAGCAGGATCTGCGCTGCACCTCATGCGGCATCTGCGCCAAAGTCTGCCCGCCCCAGTGCATCTGGATCGAGCGCACGACTGACCCAAACACGGGCCGCCCCGTGCCCACCCCGGCGGAATTTTACATCGACACAGATATCTGCATGAACTGCGGTTTCTGCGCCGAGTACTGCCCATTCGACGCGATCAAGATGGACCACAATTACGAGATCGCCTCATATGATCGCCACGCGGAGCACATCTACGATATTAAGAAACTGGCCAAGCCGGTCTCTTATTACGCGCAGATCCGCCCGACCAACTATGCGCGCGAAGAAGCTGCCCGCCAGGCCGAGAAAGAGGCGAAAGCTGCACGCAAAGCTGGCACAGCAGCCGCAAATTAATTTATAATAACGGTATGTTTAATCCTGATACAGAAATCCTCTTCCCGATGCGGGTGATCCCTCAGCTTCGCTCGATGCATGGCGAAGAGTGGCACGCGCTGATCGACCGCCTGCGCTCCGGTGACGCTGCTCCGGCAGAAGTCTACGCATTTGTGCTGATGATGGTGCGCCAGTGCGGCTGCGTAGGCTGCAACGCCGACTCATTCCGCGCAATGCGTGGCTGCTCGCAGTGTGCCCGCCAGACGGCAAAACGCATGCGCGGCACCGATAAAGAGATCGTCGAGCAATTCCGAGCGGTGCAAAAAGAGGTAGAACAACATATCCAAAGGCCGGGGGCAGAACAATCGCCCCGGGCCGGAAAGTAACACACTCACCGGCTTCTCTTGCTGCGGACGGCATTTGCCACAGGGAGAAGCCGGATTTTATGATGGTTATCGATACGATTGAGGGGATAGAATGACCCAAACGATCTCCCGCGATGCCGTAATGGCCGCGCTGAGCAAGGTGCAGGAACCAGAGCTGCATAAAGACCTGGTAACCCTGAATATGATCCGAGACCTGGAAATTGACGGTGATAAGGTCACTTTAACGGTTGTCCTCACCACCCCGGCCTGCCCGCTGAAGGGCCGCATTGAGAATGAAGTGCGCCAGGCGGTGATGACTGTGCCGGGCGTTTCCTCGGTGCAGGTGAATTTGACGGCCAACGTGCCCTCCGATGGGCGCCCGCGCGGCATGCTTAACCTGCCCGTGCGCAACGTGATCGCTGTTGCTTCTGGTAAGGGCGGCGTGGGCAAAAGCACGGTTGCCGTGAACGTAGCGGTTGCGCTGGCGCAGTCTGGCGCAAAAGTAGGCCTGCTCGATGCCGATATCTACGGCCCGAACGTACCCACCATGATGGGCGTCAATCGTTTACCCCCGCAGAACGAATCGGGCAAACTGGTACCTGCCGAAGCTTACGGTGTAGAACTGATGTCGATTGGCTTCCTCGTGAAACCGGGCCAGCCCCTCATCTGGCGCGGCCCCATGCTGCACTCTGCTATTCGACAGTTCCTCAGCGATGTGGAGTGGGGCGAGCTTGACTACCTCGTCATCGACCTGCCCCCGGGCACCGGTGACGCGCAGCTCAGCCTTGTGCAGTCCATCCCTCTCAGCGGCGGGCTGATCGTCACCCTACCGCAGGCCGTTTCGCTGGAAGATGCGCGGCGCGGGTTGGAGATGTTCCGCGAGCTGAACGTGCCGATTTTGGGCGTCGTTGAAAACATGAGCTACCTCGAAATGCCCGACGGCACCCGTATGGATATTTTCGGTAGCGGCGGCGGGCTCAAGCTTGCAGAAGCCTCTGGCGTACCCTTCCTCGGGCAGATCCCTATGGATCCGTCTGTGCGCGTGGGCGGCGACTCGGGCGCTCCGGTTGTCATATCCAATCCCGAATGCGCCCCCGCGCGTGCCTTAAAGGCGCTGTCGGAAATGCTCGCGGCTCGTTTGAGCGTAGCGGCATTGCAGGGTGGCAGCGGCGTAAAAATTAACGTAGTCGGATAAACCGATTGGCAGAAAATATGGAACAAACTCAGCAACCCCTGGTGGTTGGCGTTCGCTTTTCAAAGATTGGCAAGGTCTATCACTTTACCGCCGATGATGTGTCAGACATCAAGACCGGCGATATGGTTGTGGTAGAGACCAGCCGCGGGTGGCAGCTTGGGCAGGTTGCCCAGCTCGTCGATAACCCATCCCAGCCATCCGAAGCTTGGAAGTCAATCGATCGCCGCGCGACCCCGCGCGACCTGCTCCTGCGCCAGATGTGGCAGATGAAGGAAGCAGAAGTGATCGCCGCCTGCCGCACTCGCGCAACCGATTTGCGCCTGCAGGGAATCAAGATCGTATCCGCCGAATACAGCTTCGATGGCTCGCGCCTGACCATTCTGTTCAGCAGTGAAACGGAAGAGAAGTACGAGCTAAAGTCGCTGCGCGGCGATATGCAGAAAATGTTCGGGCCGTCGCAGGTGGAAATGCGCCAGGTGGGCCCGCGCGACGTGGCAAAGACTCACTGTGGCATGGGCGCGTGCGGGTTAGAGACGCGCTGCTGCTGCTCCTTCCTGACCGAGTTCAGCTCGATCTCGATTCGCATGGCAAAAGAGCAGGGCATTTCGCTGACGCCGACCGAAATCACCGGCATGTGCGGGCGGCTGCGCTGCTGCCTGATCTATGAATACGATACCTACGTGGAAGCACGTCAAAAACTGCCAAAGCGCAACAAGCGCGTGCGCACGCCGCAGGGCGAAGGGAAAGTGGTCGACGTAATTCCGCTGAGCGGCGCTGTGCGGGTGGATCTGGGCGAAGCTGGAGTGATCGAATTCCCCGGCGACCAGGTGAGCCTTGCGGATGACTCTGCCCCCGGGCAGCCGGTGAAGCCCTATGTTGGCACCCAGCAGCCCTCTGAGATTGACCAGGCGATTGTGGAAGACGCCAAACCCGAGTCCTTCGTCATCGCGCCGGATTCGGAAACCAGCCAGCGCCAGCCGGGCGAAGATCGCTCCTGGAACCTGACTCAAGGCGATCAGCGCGGCCCGCGTGACCAGCGGCCCAATCAACGCCCAGAACAGCGCGGTGAACGCCAGGGCGGACGCAGGCCTGGTCCTCGCGACCAGCGTACCCGCGGTTCGCAGCAAGGCGGGCAGGCGGGGCCATCCGGTCCTCGCGAGGACCGGCCCCAGCAAGGGCCGCGCCCAGAAGGCCGTACCCCGCGCGGTGATACCCCTGGCGGGCAGCCGGCTGACCGCAGCCAGCAACCTGACCGTGGACCGCGCCCCGAGCGCAAAAATCGCCCCGGCGACCGGCCCGGGCAGGGTGGGCGGCGGCCGCAGCAAGGCCCGCGCCCCGAAGGACGCCCCCCGCGCAGTGACACGGCAGGCGGACAGCAGGGTGGCGGACAGCCCCAAGAGAAAGGCCCACAGACCGGTGGCGGCCCACAACAGGGCGCTCCACGTGAAGGCGGCCCGCGTGACCGTAATCAACGAAGAAGAGGACGGCATCGTGACAGCAATGATGGAGAAAATCGAACCTGAGGGCTGGGAAACGCCGCAAACGATCCTGGTCGTACTGGCGCACCCAGATGATCCGGAGTTTTTCTGCGGCGCGACCCTATCCCGCTGGGCAGCGCTTGGGCATACCATCCACTACTGCTTGCTCACCCGCGGCGACAAGGGCGTGCGTGATAACGCCGCGGACCCGCGCGTGCTTTCCAGCGCTCGAGCGATCGAACAGCGCGGCGCGGCAGATGTAATTGGCGTGAAAGACCTGATCTTTCTGGACTTTGAAGACGGTTACGTTGTGCCGGACCTCAACGCCCGGCGAGAAGTTACCCGCGCGATCCGCAAGTTCAAGCCGGATATTGTGATGAGCTGCGACCCCACCTTCATCTTTGGTGAGGCCAATATCAACCACCCCGATCACCGCGCGGCGGGGCAAATTGTCGTGGACGCTGTCTTTCCGGCGGCAGGCAACCCCATGTACTTCCCCGAATTGATCACCGATGAGGGGTTAGAGCCGCACTCGGTCCGCGAACTGTGGCTGTCGGTGACGGGCAGCCCGAACGTCACCATCGACGTGACCGCCTTTTGGGCGCAGAAGATCCAGGCCTTGCACTGCCACGAGACGCAGATTTCTGACATGAACGCGCTCGATGAGCGCATGCGATCAAGGCACACCCCCGACAGCTCATTGGAAAATCCCCGCTACGAGGAAAAGTTCCGAAGGTTTAAGTTCCGGTAAAAGATAACGCTCTTTATGGGTTCCAAGGAGTTTTGGGGGGGGGGGGGGGGGGGGGGGGGGGGGGGGGGGGGGGGGGGCCAG